>JAGLDW010001310.1 GCA_023145395.1 Lentisphaeria bacterium
CCGGCGACCACGGCATGCACGGACGACGGGCTGTTTTGCAGCGGAACGGAAAGTTGCAACGGAGCGGGCTCCTGCGTGAGCAGCGGCGATCCCTGTCCAGGGACGGAGTGCAACATCTGCCAGGAGGCCACGGACACTTGTTTCGATCTGGTGGGCAGCAACTGCGGTGACGCGCAGATTGAATGCAGTGGTCAGGATACCTGCGACGGCATCGGCGGCTGCTTGCCCAACCACTTTGGCAACACGACGAATTGTGGTGACGACGAGGCCGAATGTGTGAACCAGGATACTTGCGACGCCTCGGGAGGCTGTACCGACAACGGCTATTGGGCGCCGGGCACCCCCTGCGCGGGAGACGCGTACGCATGTACGGACGATACTTGTCAGGGCGGAGCCTGTATCTCCGTTGCCAACGACGGAAACTGCTCAAGCCCCGACGTCTGCGTACCGGTCTGTTCGCCCGACGCCTCGGGCTGCGTCACGCCGCCGGGTTCGCTGGCGCTCGGCTGTGAGGACCCAATTTTCCTCGACGTGGACACTGTTTCTGACTGCTCCATTACGCTTGCGGGCGGCGGCGACACCACGGGCCAGGAGGCGTGTTTGAGTTGCAGCGCCAGCGTGGGGGTGACGACGTTGATCATGACTGATTTCGAAGATGATCTTAACCCGGGTAACTGCGCTCCAGTGGTCGACCAGGTCGCGGACGGCTGGACCATTGTGTCGGGTACGCGGTGCTATGGGACCGGATCGACCTGTCCCATGTCCGACCCGAACAACCGGGATTGCTGTGACAACCTGGTATGCCCCATCGACCTCGCGGGCACCATTGCCTTCCAGGCGGATCGCGACACATGTACTGCCGGAGATCGCCAGTGGAGGCTTCAGCACACCTTCGACACCACCGGGCTTGCCGGCCTCGAGCTTTGCTTCGATTACGCCGACAGGCAGGCCGGCGGCGGCAATGATGTCCTTCAGGTGGATGTTTCGGATTCCACCGGCAGTTACCAGGCGGCGGTTTATTGCGATGTTGACGGACCCCGGGCCGGTCTGGAGGATGTCTGGTTTCGTACCTGCGTCGATCTTTCTGTGGCGGCTTCTTTCGTCGATGACAATCAGGCCGTCACGGTGTCCTTCTTTGTGAACTCCAACGACAACAACAATCGCATCTACCTCGATAACATTTCCTTGCGTGGCGAGGCCACGGCCTGCCCGGCGGCCCGGGTGGGTATCCTCACGGAGGACTTCAGCGGCTGCAGCGATCCGCTTGTCGATTGGAACGGCTGGACGGTTGGCGGTGGGGCGTCGATAAACTGTAGCGCAAGCTTTAGTTGCTACGACAGCAGCGAGAGGGCTTGGGTGGACAACACCGGCATAGCCAAGGGTGAACTTTATCAATACCTCGACATGTTTGCATACAGCGACATCGAGCTTTGCTTCTACTATGGAGAAAACGGCGCCAACGGAGGAGAGGCGCTCACAGTCGAGGTCGACTCGGGGTCGGGCTGGCAGCCGGTGTGGGGCAAGGAAGGAGAGTTCGGTCAGAACAATACCTGCGCTCAGTTTTGTCTGAACCTTTCGGATCTCGATCCGGCGGCCGATCACAACGCGAACCTGGGAATTCGTTTCTTGATGCAGGCAGGCGACAAGGAAATCGATCTTGATCAGATCACCCTCACGGCCCACCAGGATTGTAGCGCGCCAGCCTTGGTATCGCTGAGCAACCCGGAAGATCCCGAATTCGACGGCAGCTATGATTTCACGGCAACGGATAGCGACGGCCACCTTAGTGCGGACATCACCTGCCAGTGGGATCCCGATGCGACACTTGTCGACTGGAGCCGCGTTTGGTACCGCCCGGCAGGCATCAACCCGACGAACGTTAATCCCGGCCTGCTGTGCATAAACCCCAACTCGTTGGATATCACCCTCCCTGTCGTTATCGATACTGACGCCGGCACGATAAGTGGCGTGGCACCGGCCGATATCAAGTTTTTCGTGGTGCCCCAGGGTGGCGGCGCACCTGATCTCGGTGTATTCGCCTTCGACAGCATCGACATCTCTGCGGATGTAAGCGTCAACGGGAACCGGGCGCTCGTGCTGCTTGCCTGCAACGACCTCACTGTTTCCGCCGACATCTCCGCAACGGGAACCGACGGGGTCATGAATACCAATGGTACCTGCCTTTCAGGCACCGGGGGGGCAGGCGGGTCTGACGGTGGAAGTTGTCCTCTTGGGAACGGATGGGGCCTGGGAGGAGGCGGGGCGGGCGGAGATGCAGGCTGTGATATGTTTATTGATTCCGGAGGCGCGGGTGGCAGCTTCGGAGGTACCGGCGGTGCTGGAGGAGACGGAAATGACTTTGGCGGATGCAGCATCGCAGGTCCAAGCGGCGCGGCACCATACGCTGA
>JAGLDW010001311.1 GCA_023145395.1 Lentisphaeria bacterium
CAGCAATTCTCAGTATGGGGGCGACATTCGTCGCCCCCATACTGAGAATTGAAGATGACTGATGAGCGGAGGCGGGCGCAGCGGATTGGAGGAGCACTGTAGACACGTTGCAGCGGTGCAAGCGGCCTATTTTGACAGGGGGGGCCGTTTCAGGGCACAATACGGCCGGGACAGGCCTCAGATTTTCGTTTTCGGGCGGCGCACACGGGTGCTTTTGGCCCCTTCGGGCGGCACATACGGGCCGATTTCAAGCCCCTTCATCATGAAGTCCAGCATGCCGCGCCACGAGGGGAAGCAGAGGTATGTGGTCAGCGCCTTGACGTGATGGAAGAAGGTTTCGCGACTGGGGAGCTCCTCGCGGACGAGTTTGTAGTCCGCATCCGTGAATCCCAGCACCGTATGGAGCAGGAAGGCAAGGATGTTCATGGCGGCGAGCAGCGTCGAGAGGTTCTGGTGGCCATGCCCGAAGTTGTGCTCCAGGTGGTAGCCCTTGGTCTTGAGGACGTTGTTGTTCCCGTTCTCGATGACCCAGCGGGCGCGGCCTGACGCCGCGATGTCGACGGCGTTGTCCGGGGTGATGCCGATGTCCGTGATCCAGGCGTTGCGGAACGTCTCCCGGCCGGCGGGATCGGTCACGGTCAGTTCGATCCAGTTGACGGCAAGGGCGTCGCCGTCTCCGGTCAGGGGGACGTCTGAAACGTACCGGACCCTCCAAGTTTCCGCGTGCCCGGACTTGTCCCGCCTCTTCTTCCGGATGCGTCGGATGTCGCGGGACTCCAGAAGGTCGAGGTATTCATAGGTGGCCCGGTGCGACTCGCGCAGGCAGGTGAAGATGAAATGGCAGGCGTGCAGCAGCGCCCAGCGGCAGAACGGGTTGTGCGCATAGAGGTCGTCGCCCAGCAGCGCGGTCGGAGTCTCCCTCAGCAGCGCGGCCTCCGCCTGAATCCACCGTTTGGACGCGGCGATCTCGCAGTCCTGCTTGTCGTGGCCGTCCTGCGGGACAACGAACTCCGGGCGCAGCGGGATCGCGCGGGGTTCGCCTGGCGCGACCAGCACGGGCGTGACGGCGGTGTGACTGTATGAAACGCGCCCGTTCGTGTGCTTTTTGACGGTGCAGGCCGCGCAGTGGATGCTGTCCGACGCGTGGAATTGCGTCCCGTCCAGCGCGATCAGGCGCAGTCCGCCCGCCCCCGTGTAGCCGGCGAGGGCGCCGGCTTCCCCCAGCAGGCGTAACAGCCGCGCGAAGGCCGGGTCCAGCAGGCGCGGCGACAGCGGATCGAGCAGGTCGCGCACACGGTTCTCCGTCGGTATCCCCGCCACGCGGAAAAGCGTCAACGCGTTGCTTTTGCCGCGGGCCTTCTCCATTGCCTTCTGGTGGGCCAGCCAGGACGGGGACTGCGTGAAAAAGACGGCGAAAGCCGAGAGCGCCGCGTCCACCATCGTGTAACGCTTGTTCTTGCCTTTGCGGCGGTCGGGGAACATCGCGAACGCCTCGCGCACAGCCGCCACCCCCGCATCGAAGGTGCCGGTTCCGGAAGCGGGCGCACTCGCTTCAAGCAACCGAATGTCCTCAAGCGTGTTCAGAGCGTTCCTCCCCCGCCGTCCTGCAGCAGCGCCAGATTCAGATCCGTGAGCCTGCGTACAATCTCCAGCAGCCTGCGGTGCTGGGACAGTCCGTCCCGGACGGCGCCAGCCAGACGCCTCGGCACATAACGCTGCCTCTGGCGCCCGTCCACGTTGATCACGAGATAATACCGGGGGCCGTGCCGCTTGCCCCGGTGGCACGCGCATCCGGGGCGCGAACAGGTCGAGTAGCGCTCGACCCAGGTTCCGTGCAGCAGCCCTGACAGGCCCCCGAGCTCGTGAAGCAACTCGTGCCGCTCCTCTTGCAGGGCCATGGTCTGGTTCGGTGGCATGCGAGTTGTATAGCATATATAATATGCGCTAGTCAAGCAAAAAAACTCGCAGCGAAAAAACACACCTTTAGCGCCCCACGGCCCCGGAAGCGCGATGGATAACACGTTGTTCAAGAGCCGGAACCAGCACAAACCGCAGAGTGACGAATCATGAGGTCCGAATCATGAAGGACTTCGACATTCTGCGGTTCGGTATTCGGAACTCTGCCGTTCACCTGAGCTGCGGGCTCCGCCTGCGTTGGCCGTTCACGGTCAAATTGAGAATTGCTGCACAGGTGGCTTGTCAAAGTAAATGCCCAATCGGTAAGAG
>JAGLDW010001312.1 GCA_023145395.1 Lentisphaeria bacterium
GGCGCTATTGCGACGGCAAAGAGCGTAGCGAATGGCAATTTCACGAATTTTCGCGAATTGAGAGAAGGCTCATTCAAATTCTTCCGCATCTTTAGAATTATTCTGCCAAAAAATCATTCTGCCCACCCTCCCCAATGGGCTGTCATCCCGCCCATGAAAACCCTTGCATCCCATCGCTATAGCGGAGCGTTACGATCCGAATGTCCATCGTTCGATTTCCATTTTCCCATCGATGGGGTCTTTGCCCCCATACCCCCGCCGCAAAGCAGGACAGGGGCTACGCAAGCGCCTACCGGCGCGAGCCCCTGCCCCGCTTTTACCGGAAAGCCTTGCTGCCGCAAGGGCACGGCAAGGACTCACTGCGCTGCCCTCACGAGGCGGAAGCCCAGGTTGACGTTCTCGCTGCCGGGCGAGTCGTTGGAGCGACCCGCGACGCGGCAGAAGCTCGCGTTGCGGACCCAGCTGCCGCCCCGAGACACGCGGTCCGAACCCGCCCCGGGGCCATGGGGATCTGTGCCGGGCGAACTTGCATAGTACGTGTCGCCGTACCAGTCCCAGCACCATTCATATAGATTCCCCGCCATGTCATGGAGTCCGTATCCGTTCGGCGCAAACGACCACACCGGACTGGTGTAGGGAATCCCCCCGCTCTGGTAGTCGGGATGGTAGTCGGACGTTGCGCTGGTGTCATACGTGAAGGAGCTGGGAGAGGCATAGTAGTTCGCCCGCGTGTGCTGGATGCTATTGACGTCGCCCCACGGAAAGCGCATGCCGTCCGTGCCGCCACGCGCCGCCTTTTCCCACTCCGCCTCCGTCGGCAGCCGGTAGCCGCTGGCGGCCCAGTTGCAGGCGACGTCGGCCGTTGTCCCGGTTTTGTAGGTGGCACCGTTGGTTGTGTAGCACGGCGTGAAGCCGTCCATCTCGCTGCGTGCGTTGGCCCACTTGACGCAGTCGTACCAGTTGACCGTATGTACCGGGTGGTCTATCTCCTTGCCCGAACCGGCATTGTCGAACGTATACCCGTTCGCAGCCGCCCAGGTGTATACCTCGTCCCACTTTTCCTTCGTCGTCTCAGTCTGATCCATCCAGAACGCGCTGATGCTGTTGGTGTGCAGCGGCAGCTCGTCGCTGTATCCCTCGCCAAACGTGTCGCCCATCACGAAGTCGCCCGCCGGGATCAGCACCATGCTGCCGGAGGTTGCCTGCATGCCTGAAGCGATCATTCGCGCCTGTAGGTTCACCACCTGCTGCTGCGTGGTCAGCAGTTGCTGGTAGATCTCCTCGAGCGTGTGCATGGTCGGCGCCGGTGCTCCCGGCGGATCCAGATCTCCGGCCCGCGCACCGCTTGCCCACATCATTCCTGCAACCATCGCTACAGTTACTATCCATTTCATCGTCTTCATCTCCTTGCCTCCTTTTTAACTTCCATATGTCGCGGCAAAGCCGCTTTGGAGTGCTCCCCGAAGTTTCGGGGAGCTTTTCCTCCTTCGCCAAGGCTACGGCGGACAAGCAAAGCGGTGTCGAGCCACCACTCTCCGAAAACATTCCCCTGACTCCTGATTTCCGCGCCGGGTGTGCCGACTTGACGCTGCGGCTGCCGGGACGCGTCAACTCCGCACACCCGGCGTAATTTGACGGCAAGGACTCACTGCGCTGCCCTCACGAGGCGGAAGCCCAGGTCGCCGTACCCGCCGCCGGGCGAGCTGTCGCTGCGATCCGCGACGCGGCAGTTGCTCGCGCTGAAGTCCCAGCCGCCGCCCCGCTCCACGCGGCCCGAACCCGACCCGGGGCCATGGGGATCTGTGCCGGGCGAACTTGCATAGTACGTGTCGCCGTACCAGTCCCAGCACCATTCATATACGTTTCCCGCCATGTCGTTGAGTCCATATCCGTTGGCCGCAAACGACCACACCGGACTGGTGTAGGGAGCCCCCCCGCTCTGGTAGTCGGGATGGTAGCCGGACGTTGCGTTGGTGTCATACGTGAAGGAGCTGGGAGAGGCATAGTAGTTCG
Source organism: Lentisphaeria bacterium (assembly GCA_023145395.1). Taxonomy (GTDB): domain Bacteria; phylum Verrucomicrobiota; class Lentisphaeria; order Oligosphaerales; family Lenti-02; genus JAGLDW01. Next base: position 2,014 of record JAGLDW010001312.1, read on the forward strand.
CCCGCGTGTGCTGGATGCTATTGACGTCGCCCCACGGAAAGCGCATGCCGTCCGTGCCGCCACGCGCCGCCTTTTCCCACTCCGCCTCCGTCGGCAGCCGGTAGCCGCTGGCGGCCCAGTTGC
>JAGLDW010001313.1 GCA_023145395.1 Lentisphaeria bacterium
GGCTGTCTTCGGCACCACTCGCGGTTCACTCGTCCAGTGGCTTTGGACCTCCGGGACCGAGGGTGCCGATTGAGGGCACAAACAGGGCTGGGATGATGCTGAGCACCGCGGCAATGACGCCCAGATAGAACGCCCACTGGTAGCCGAGTGTAGCCCACAGAAGGCCTCCGATGAGAGGCATGCTGACTGCGGCGAGATGGTTCATTGCGACTCCCATGCTCAACGTGGGGGTGCGCTCGTCCGTCGGCGTGAGTCGGTTGACGTAGGTGTTGATTGCCATAGCAAAGACGAAGAATGCGTTGTCCGCAATGAAAATGGCGTAGAGAATCCAGCGTGATCGGATGACGGCATAGCCCAGGAAGAACAGAGTCAGCGTGGCGAAGTAGAAGACCAGGACAGGCCGTTCGCCGATGCGGTCGATCAGCCGACCCACTCGTGGTGCACTGAAAACGCCGATGAGACGCACTACCCCGTAGAGAATCAGCATGGTGGTCAGGGGCGTCTGGAACTCGCTCACCAGAAGATATCCGGCAAAGCAGATGAAGATTTGCTTGCGCCATCCTTCCAGGAAGCAGAGCAGATAGTAGAGTCCGTAGCGTTTGCGGAAGACCAGTCGGGGACGCTTGCCCGCAATGCCTCTGGGAATGCCAAGACAGGCAAGCCCGGCCAGAGCTGCAGCCACGCCGGCGAACAGGTACATCGGACGCATGGAGACACCCAGGAGCGCCAATCCATACCCGGTTGCTAGCCCGGCTCCGAAGCCCCCACTTGCGGCGGCTCCGATCTGCCCCAGCCTGTAGCCTGTCCGTCCGGGTTCGGCCATGGCCATGGCCATCGACTGGGGCAGAGGCATCCACACATGAAGACCCTGGCTCCAGACAATGCTCAGAATCATCACCCCGGCATAGCCAGGGGCGTAGGTGTAGCCGGCCAAGCCAACGGCCGTGACGGCTAGCATGGCGGCTCCCACGACCGGTTCGGACAAGCCCGCCAGCAACGCCAGCAGCAGCAGCGCCCAGATACCGCAGCTTTCGCGAACGGCTTCTAGGATGCCGATCTGCAAGCCGCTGACGCCAATGTCGTCGGCCAGAAAGTTCGCATTCAGTCCCATCTGCAGCGCCAGAGCAAAGCCAACCCCCCCCACAGCGAGGGAGAGGAACAGGCGTCCCCTGCGGCATTCGGCTTCGGTCAGGCCGCGGGTGTTCGGGGATGCAAGGGGAGCGCTGGATTCTGCCATGAATCAATAGCCTTTAGGGCAAAGCGGTTGTCGACCGCAAGAAAACCTGTTTCGTACTGCTTTTCGTCGTGCTGCTGCTACTCTAGTTCCGGAGGGCGCGTGGGCATGCGGGAGCCGTCGGCGGTCGCCAGCCACCTTAGCATCTTGATTGCCCCATTCTCTCCGAAGAGCTGTAGGAAGTATCGGTAGCTGTCGCCATAGTCCGGACTGATGTTCTTGGCGAGTCGTTCGAGTTGTTCCTCATAGCCATGTCGTCGGCAGACGAGCGACGCCGCGTACTGGCAGAGCCCCTCCTCGACCCACGTCGGTCCCGTCCCCGCCAGTTTCGGATATCGTTCGGAGATGATATCGTGCATCAGCTCATGGGTGGCAGTGGACACGAACTGCTGCCTGGGAAGGCCGTAGAGGATACTGATCCGCTCCGTCACATCCGTGCGCTTTGCCAGCACCATCCCGAAAATGGTCTTGTGCTCGGTCGTCGTCTCTTTCCGATGATAGAAACCGCGTTCGTGCAGTTCCGAGGGAGCTTGCCCCACCCGATATCCAGGCATTTTTTCAAGTCCGACGAGGGCGAGGGGAGGGAGCGTGGGCGATTTTAGGCCGGTTATGACATGAAAATCGTCCCGCGCCCGCATGTAGAGGATTCGTGCCGAGGTCATTTGGAGGACAAGATCCGGGCGGCAGTTGGCACAGACGATCCTGCCATCGCCCAGCTTCGCGCCTCGGCCAACGGGAAGTCCACAGGCGTCGCAGGGAGGATTCTTCGCGTGTTCCTTGCAGTATAGATGTTCCCCGACCCTGACATAGGAAAGGAGGGGCTGGTTGCAGATTTCGCACTTGGGAAGGATGGTGTTCCGGCATTTTTTAGAGCAGTAGGGTTTTCCCTCTACGCGCACGAAGGGACCTTTGATCCTACGTCCGCAGGCCGTGCACTTGGGCAGCGTCTTCTCGTAGCATGCCTGGGAGCAGAAAACCCGTCCATTCGAGGTCAGATACTTCCCTCGCAGCTTGGTGCCGCATTCACTGCACGTTTTGGTGGCCGCAAGCAGGAGGGCACCGCTCACAAGGATCAGCAATACAATCCATTTGGCCGCAGATATCTGAAAAAACCGGTTTTGTTTCATCTCGTCCCGATCTCGCTACGTGACAGGTTCGTCCGTCTTCGGACGGTCTACTCTCCCACCCTCGTCTGATCCAATCCTATGCGCGCTGCAGGAATTTTCCTGTGCGCGCATCGATGCGGATCACTTCGTGGTTTTCCATGTACTCCGGCACCTGCACGATCAGACCGGTTTGCGTTGTGGCCGGTTTTGTCCGGGCTGTGGCGGACGCGCCTTTGATGGCGGGGTCGCATTCCACAAGTTCCTGCACCACCACATCCGGCATGCGTATACCAACGACCCTTCCATCGAGAATCATCACATGGATTCCCTCCATGTCTTCAACAAGGTACAACTTGGCTTCGCCCACCAACTCGTCGGGAAGGCTGTATTGGTCGTAGGTTTCCAGATCCATGAATACACAGTCGGGACCATCCGCGTACATGTACTGAACCTCGTGTGTCTCGACATTCGGCTCGCCAAAGGATTCATCCCCCTTGCAGGCCAGATCCACTTTATGCTGAGTCAGCATGTTGCGCGCGCGAATCTTGTAGAGCGTCGCCCCGCCGCGTGCAGTGGGTGTATGCTTTCCCACGTTTTCCACGACGTGCGGCGCACCATTCACTTCGATCACCGAACCACTTTTCGCCTGTTTTGCCTGCATGTAGGGAGTCCTTGCATGTTGTTTTGGGTTTTTTATGACACGACCTCATACGATACACGTAGGCAGGCGGAAACTCAACAGCGACAGATCCATGTTGGTAACGCCTCAGTTACGTGGGACACGGCGGTTGAGGGCAACCG
>JAGLDW010001314.1 GCA_023145395.1 Lentisphaeria bacterium
GCACGCCTCTGCGGCCCACCCATTCAACGCCTCTGGCTAGACAGACATCCGTGGCGGCCACTCGCAGGGAACACTCGTTGATCAATCGCACCGGATTAAAACGGTATTTCTCTTTGCGCAGCAGATGAACAATCTCATTGCGTTCCAGGCGGTAGGAGCGCGTGTTCTGGCAAAACCAGTTGGTTTCCAGTTCCAGTTTGCCAGCGTCTTCCTTGAACTCCAGTAAGGAGGGGGGAAGACACCAAGTGCCAACGAGACGCTCCAGGTGTCCGATGAAATCGACCATGAGGAGAAGAACAACGCGGGGTTCCAGTTCGGCCGTGGCCCGGTCCGGGCCATCCGCCGAGGCCAGCCAAACTTGGTGAAGCTCCGCCGTGCGAAGCAGGAGGAAGAGTACGGGGGAGCCAGTCCGAATGGCCTCGTACTGGCCGAGAAGAGAACGAATGTAGGCACAGTGGGGGAGTAGCTTGGGAATGGTCCTGCCGCGGATATAGATCTCCTCCTCCTCGAAAACCGCCTCCGTATCCTCGGTCTCCGGAACGTAGGATTTATACGCGATGCGGGGCATGCCGATATATTTTCGACGCTTGAGATCTCTCTTCGATGGATTCGGTATTTGCACGTCCCTCTGAATAAGCCTCTCCGCATAGATTTCGCCAAGGCGCTCTCCATAGTAGAGTGGATCTTCCTGGGCGTTGGCTTCCGCGAGTTTCTTGGTCAGCAGAAATCCCGATTTCATGCGGAGCAGAAGCTGCTCGTCATCCGGATCGGGGAGGGAGAAGTTGACTCTCCAGGCGCGCACGAACGACTCGTTCTCCTTGAGATCACCTATGGAGGTTGCCACCTTGGCCACATTCTCATCATGCAGAGTGAGAGTGGAAAGTCGTTCGGAGAGCAGCTTGTGCCAGTAGGGATTGTCCTCTGGCACCTTGACGAGGGCACGTTTGAGATTGGCGGCAGTCATGGCACCATCCCGCCCAACACCGGGATAGGCGATGAGCGCCTTGGCGAACTCCTGGCTGGCGGCAATTCGTTCAAGGCGCGAGGTGAGTTCCTTGTCATCGCAGAGATTGGCGAAATCGGCCGCGTTCTTGAGATAGCTTTCAAGCGTTCTCGCATCCCGGAAGCGGGTGAGTGCCTTCAGGCGCATTTCGGCA
>JAGLDW010001315.1 GCA_023145395.1 Lentisphaeria bacterium
GTCGATCCGGGCCAGCGACTTCTCGGGCAACGCACTCCGGATGGTGCGATCCTTCTCGAGCAGCTTCACCGCTGTCCATTCGACCGGCACGCCTTCCACGGCACCACCCTCGGATTCAAGCACCGCCACAATCTTCTTGACACACTGGCGGAAATGGGAATCGCCCCGGTTTCCCATCCAGGAGAAACCCGCCTGCGTAGGTTTTGTACAGGCATCAACAATAGCGTCTTTGAGCTGGTCAAGGCCCTCGCTGCGATGCCCGACAGTCTCCACCACCGGAACTCCCAGCAGCGCCGACAGCTTGTCGCAGTCGATGCGAATCCCCATTCCACGCGCCGCATCCACCATGTTCAGTGCGATCACCATCGGGACATCCATCTCGAGAAGCTGCACGGTGAAGTAGAGATTGCGCTCGAGGTTCGAGGCATCGACCACATCCACGACCAGATCGAGCGCGCCTCCCACCAACTCGTCCCTGGCGACCACTTCCTCGGGGGAGTTCGGGGAAAGCCCATAGGCACCGGGCAGATCGATGACATTGAATTCCGCACTGTCCGTCCGGAACGCCCCCTCCTTCTTCTCCACAGTCACGCCGGGGTAGTTGCCGATGTGCTGGCGCGCCCCCGTCAACACATTGAACAGCGTGCTCTTCCCGCTGTTCGGGTTGCCGGCCAGGGCAATGCTGTAGCTCTCTTGGCGATCCATGTCAGACTCGCACTTTTATCTTGCGGCACAGTCCGCGTCCCACGCCGATCTTGCTACCCTGGACATGCACCATCATGGGGCCCCAGCCACCACTGTGCTCCACGCGCAGAATGGTTCCGGGAGCCACTCCCATATCCGTCAGCCTCCGTGAGCACTGACAGCCACCAGCGATGGACACCACTTCCAGATCCACCCCGCGAGGGGCACGGTCCAACGGCAGGACCATTCGGTCATCGGCCATCTAAAATCTCCCGCACCACCACAATCTCACGAGCTTCCTCTTTGCGCATCGAAAGCTCGTACCCCTTGACTCGGATACTGATGGGGTCGCCAAGCGGCGCCACCTTCAACACATGAACAGAGGCGCCGGACAGCACCCCCATGCTGGCGAGACGAAGTCGGTCGATCCCAGTGCCAACCCGCACCACTTCGCCGCGCTCTCCGGGAAGAAGCACATCCAGCGTGGTCGTCTGCGCTCCGCTGGCCTTCGTTTCCGCCGTGTGCGCCTCCTCGTGCTCGCGCACGCACTTGGCGAGGCACTCGTGGCATTTCTCCTTGTCGCGAGAATCCGTGCAGCGATCGCCAAAGCCACGAATCCATTCCACCCCCGCACGAGGGCATGTTTCGATAAAATCCGTGAATTCGATCAACCGGGAGGTGATGATCTCGCCGACGGCATGCTCCACTCGACAGGCGGCCCGATCAGCCTCCTCCTCGTCGATAGCCAGCACACCGGTGAAAAACTTGCGCAACGCCTCGTGCCTCCGGAGGATGGTCGCCGCGGCCTTCTCCCCCGCTTCCGTCAGGGTGATCGGCATGTATCGCTCGTAGCACACCAGACCCCGCTCCGAAAGCTGGCGCAGCGCCACGGTCACGGAGGGCATCTTCACCCCAAGACGCTCCGCTATCTCGTTCGAATGCGCATGCCCTTTGCCCTCGGCCAGAAAGGCAATCGCCTCGAGATAGTCTTCAAGACTTGCTGTCAAAGACAGATCTTTCACCGACATCACTACAGTCCTTGATGTTACACGAGACTAACAAGGTGCCAAAGAGAAGTTAGTACCAGCTAACAGGATGTCAAAGGGGATGTGTGCATTCTTCCGCAGAAGACAAGACGGACGCTATGCGCCCTCTTCCGGGTTGCGCAGGGATCGAATCCGCTCAAGAACGGGAGGATGGGAGTATTCCAGAAGCACGACGACCGGATGCGGCGTCAAATTGGAGAGATTCTCGAGGCTGAGCCTTTTCAGTGCGTCGGCCAACGCTTCTCCCGACCCTGTCGTCTCTGCGGCGAAAGCATCCGCCTGTCGTTCATTGCGTCGCGACACCGCGTTCAACACCAAAGACAGCGCCATCTCGACGGGTGTGTACAGCATTCCGAAGAAGACCAGTCCCGCATACACAGAGGGAGCAACGCCAAAGGCGTCAAACAGTCCCGTGCGGGTAAGAAAGACGGACAGCAAGAAGAACATTAGTCCGCTGTGCCCGATCCCAAGCACCAGGCCTTTCAGAATATGTCCCCGCTTCCAGTGTCCCACCTCATGTGCCAGAATCGCCACGAGTTCGGAGACTTCGTGCTTTTCCACCAGCGTGTCAAACAGAGCGATGCGCTTGGTGCGCCCGAAGCCAGCCACAAACGCATTCGAGTGTCCGGACCGTTTCGACCCGTCCATCACGAATAGATGCTTCACCGAGAATCCAACACGATCGGCGTACTCCAGAATTCGCTGCCGAAGCTCTCCCTCCTCCAGTGGCTCGAACTTGTTGAACAACGGCATGATCCAGCGCGGATACACAATCTGCATGACCAAGGCGAACACCGTCACCGCAGCCCAGCACCAGAGCCAGCCATAGGCGCCGCTCGACTCCAGGAACCAGAGAATCGCCGAGAGTAGAGGGATCCCCAGCACCGCCCCCAACGCCAATCCCTTCAGCAGGTCGAGCACAAACGTCTTCGTCGTCGTGCGGTTGAAGCCGAATCTCGCCTCCAACACAAATGTCCCATACCAGGAGAACGGCAACATCAACGCTCCCTTCACCAGCACAAGAATGCCAATGAAGCAGATCCCCTGCAGGATGAAGTGTGAAAACCAGCCAGTGACCAAGCGGTCAAGAAACGAAAATCCCCCGCCAAACCAGATAACTAGGGTGAGCACGAGGCCAAAGGCGGACGCGACCAGACCAAAGCGCGTCTTGGCGCGCAGGTACTCCTGCGATTTGGCGTAGGCCTCCGCGTCGCACACATCCGCGAACTCCGCAGGGACTTCGTCCGCTGCATGCGCCACATTCAGCAGCCCCGCGACCACTCCCACCACGAAATCCGCGATCAGCGCTGTCAGAATGATGATTCCGTAGATATTCACACGCTGAACCGGATTTCCAGACAGTCCCCATCCTGCACGATGTAGTCCTTCCCGTTGAGACGGTAGTGGTTCGCCTCCCGTGCAGCCCTCTCGGAACCTGCTGCGATCAGGTTTTCGTAGGCGCAGGTGTCCGCACGGATAAACCCTCGCTCCAAGTCGGAATGAATTTTTCCAGCCGCCTCGGGCGCCGTAGCGCCTGCGACCACGGGCCAAGCACGCACCTCATCGGGTCCCACGGTGAAAAAACTCATGAGACCAAGACATTCATAGGCCGCTCGGGACAACCGATGCGATGCGGGCTCTTCGATGCCCAAGTCCTCCATGAACGCCTCCCGCTCCTCGGCGTCCAGTTCGACGATCTCGAGTTCGATCGCGGCGCTCAAGAGCACCACTTCCGCCCCCCGCGCCCGCAGCTTCGCCTCTACCTCCGACAGCGTTTCAGTCGCCGCGCCCAGGTCCTCGTCCGTGTTGAACACAACCACGGCCGGCTTCAGCGTGAGGAACTGCAGGCTGCGTATGATCTTCATATCCTCCTCGCCGAACTCCACATTCCGCAGAGGCACCTCCTCCTCCAGCTTGCCGCGACACAACTCCAACAACTCGCGTTCGCGCTTGCGCATCGCCTCCGTGACAGTGCGGCTCTTGTCCTTGTCCATACGCGTCAACCGCTTCTCCACCAAATCCAGATCCGCCAGGAGAAATTCCGTCTCCACCAGATTCAGATCGCGTGCAGGATCCACATTGCCCTCGATGTGAAACACCGTGTCCGATTCAAACGCTCGTACGACATGAACCAGTGCGTCCACACGACGAATCGGCTCCAGCCAATCCGCACTCCGGGCCGCATTGGGTTGCACGTCTGGCGGCAATGCCACCTCGAACTCCGCATACCGTGTCTTTTTCGGCTCGTACATCTCCGTCAGTCGATCGATCCGCGCATCCCGCACGGACGCAATCCCATAGCCGATTCCGTCCCGCGTCGGCGCCTTCTCTCCCTCCACGCCTGTCAGCAACTGGAAAACGGTCTTTTTGCCCGCTTGTGGGAGCCCGATAATACCAAGATTCATAAGTGTCTTCGTCCTCGTTATGGTGATAGTGGTTCTGGTACGCAATACGGTCGGTAATCTACCCTCCGCCCTCCTTGACTTCCACACATTCGCCGCTGGTGCCTCAAGACATGATTTTCCCCGCGAAAAGGGTGTCTGCGAACTTGCAGCCCATCCTTTGTCCTATACTGTATGTGCCGCTGAAGAACTCTCACTTCAGCACCAAGCGTCGGGATGTAGCGCAGCCTGGTTAGCGCGTTTGACTGGGGGTCAAAAGGTCGGAGGTTCGAATCCTCTCATCCCGACCATTCTCCTCTCCCCTTGCCCCTCTCCACGAACCTTTTGTGCCCACAGTCAAAAGGTCGGAGGTTCGAGCCGAAGAGCGCAGCGATGAGACAGGCTGCGAGCACAGCGAGCGGCAGTGAACCGCAGGTGAACGGCACCGCCGACCACAGGGAGGCAGAGGCTGACGCGCCCTGCGGCAGCAACGAAGTGGCAATCCTCTCATCCCGACCATTCTTAACACCTAGCCCGCCAATCGTTTACACAATGCTTGGCGGGCTTTCCTCTTTGTCCTTCCACGCCCGGGCTAACCCTGGGCTAACCTTTGGATGGGCAATTTCTTCCTGTTGAAAAACTGTGGCTGAGCAACGGGCGTCCCAACCGCCGTGGACGGCGGGCTCCAGCGGCGTCGCGTTGGCGGTTTTACCCCATTTCCATTCGTGTTCATTCGCGGTTCTCTCCTGCCTTGCGTTTGACCATTCGACGCTCTCGCCAAAATGTGAAGAACTTTCCGTGCGGACCCTAAGACCTCGCCTCTATCGAAGGAGGTCGCGAAGCGCAGAGAGAAGTCTGTCCAGGTATTCCATTCCAGCGAGGGACTCCTCGTCGGGCAGGCGGAGTTCCACGCCGCTTCTCACCAGCTTCTCGGCACCTTCATCCCTCATGAGCTTGCGCAACTCGGACATCTGCAACATCGGGGAGAGTTCTCCAAAGGAATCAGGCTGGATGCGCAGCCAGATCGCCTCCAGAGCGGAGAGAAGCGCCGGCCAGCAGATCCACACCAAATCCCCTTCCTCAATCCCCAGCAGGCGATACCAGAGTTCAGCATCGGTCAGCCCGTAGACACGCTCGCGACCCATCCGCCTGGACATCAGCAGGCCAGACCGCTGCATCTCGGACAACGCATCCTGGATCGTCCGATGGAAATAGTGGGTCTGCCGCGCCAGAGGCGACGAACCACTTCTGCCTGTCAGCAGCAGGTGCAGGATGATCTCGGACCGGGCGTTCACACCGAACAAAGCGCGCAGACGCATCCACAGACTGTTCTTCGAATAGACGGGGAACTCGCCCGACAAACCACGCAGGTCCACGGGGTTCCGAAGCCAGCCATACAGCTGAAATAGGGGATCGGGCGCTCCGACGAGGGGAAGGGCACAGTTGTCAGTCTGGCGGAAGAGGTGTCGATCCTTCTCCGGCGGCGCATCAAGCGTCCCCAACCCTCGCCATTTTGCCTTCTTGCCCTTCTCGGCAAGGAGTCCGGCGACAGCCCCAAGTACTTCCGTCCCTGTGAATCCCTCCTTGCGCATCACAGTCTTGAGACGCTGCACATTGATGAAGCGTTCGTTGGCCACCAACCAGTCCAGCACCTCGTCGAACAGTCGTGAGTCATAGCGGCCTAGCGTAAGAGTGCATGCCAGGAGAGCTTCCGGGTCAGCTACCCATCGACTGCCCGTGTCGCCATGACCGGCGATGCCCAGTGCCGACCACTGCCGCCACAGAAAGCGTAGCACAAGCTGCAGATATTCGTCTCTAAATTCTGTCAGCGATTGCATGATGTCCCATCTTTCGCAGCAGTTCCCGCAGTATCCAGGCGAAGCCCTCGGAGGGATCGTACGTCAAAGCCCAACGAGCGGCGCCTTCCAGCTCATCCGCCGTTGGCTCAAGCGCCAGTAGGTCTTCAAGATGCCGACCGCCTCCCTGATCCGCAGCCGCCGGGAGTTTGAAGTGGATCTGATCCAGTCGGCCGATGAAATACACAGTGAGCCGATCACCGTATGTCCGCCTCTCTGCCCGGTCGAGCAAGCCTGCTGGCAACCCTGCACGATAGAGCCCGCCATCGCCGCGGCTTGGGCCGTTGTTGAGCCAGTTCTCGGGGAGTCCAAGGTCAAGTCGTGTCTGTTCGGCTGCAGCGAGCAGCTCAGACGGCAAGGGTTCGGGGTCCAGCAACTCCCCGCGAACATCCGCAAGCGCCACAACGTCCACGTCCTTGGTTGTGGGTCGAGGCACCAGTCCCCTGGCAATCAATGCAGACCCTCCGCAAGCAATGAGACGGTATGGACCGGAGTCCTCAAACAGGAGGCGCTGCCCCAGCAGTGTGAGAGCGTTGTCTAGAGTACTTCTGTCGATAAGATTCATCACAACCCCTGTGAATAGATGTCTGTTCTGCCGTTACTATCGCACGGCACAGCTATCATGTCAAAACAAAAGGATAAGAGATTTGGCGAGAACTCTGCGCCAGGCGATTTAGGGCGATGCGGGTGGCGGGTGTCTCCTGGAGCCGGCGATCCCCGCTGTTCCCCGTTCTCTTCCCCTCCGAATCGTGCCCCGCACCAGCGGCTGCCGCCGTTTCCGTGCCCGGAAACCGTAAAGTGGAGTCCGGGGAGTCCAGAATACCCGGCGGGGTCTGGGGCAGCGCCCTGCAGGGTTCGGGAGGTCGTAATTCGCCTGTCCCCACGCGGCCTGTCATTGCCAACTTGAAAGTGGT
>JAGLDW010001316.1 GCA_023145395.1 Lentisphaeria bacterium
CTCTAGCCACCCAGCTGAACGGTGTCATCCCCGGAAAGGACCTGGACGTGGATGTTGCCGGAGCGGTCAGCAAAAGCGTGAAAGACACCGAGGACAGCACCCAATTCACGGCGGTCCTAGCACCCGTCAGCAAGCTGGAATTGATCTGGAAGCCCCGCGAACGGCGCACCCAGCTCGAGGAGACCGTGTTCTACGCCGAGCTTGTCAGTCTGGCCCGGGCAGACAGCGGGCTGGTCGAGGGCGTGCACCAGATCGACCTCCGGGTTGCCCAGGGGGAGCTTTCCCGGGTCGAGCTTTCCGTGCCTGAAGGCATGACCGTGACGCGGGTCAGCAGCCCGTTGCTGGGCAGTTGGCGCTTCGATCCAGTCGGTCATCGCCTGCAAGTGGGTCTGGAGCAACCCGTGACCGGCGATTGCACCATCACCCTGGTGACCCAGGTCTCCGCCAACGCCATGCCCTACACAGCACAGCTTCGCGGCCTCGCGGTGGTCGATGCCTTGCGCCAGCGCTCCAGCCTTGGACTGCTCGCCAGCCCAGCCGTGAACCTGGCCGTGCGCACGCACCCACAACCCATGAACACCGACGATTTCCGCCGTGCGGCCGCAGCGCTTCTCGAAGCCCAGAGCAAAGCCTGGGGCCGAGACGTGCTCTACGCCTACCGCATGTCCGATTCCAAGGCATCGGTCTCGATCGAGGTCACCGCTGTGACCGCCGAACTCCGCAGCGAGGAAAACGCCAGTTTCAGCATCGCCGACGAACGCCTCGTGTTCAACACCATGCTCCAACTCGACATCGCCAAATCAGGTCTGTTCGCCATCGATCTGGACCTGCCGGACGGATACGATGTCGATAGCCTGAGTTGTGCTGAAATCAGCCATTGGGACGAGACGCAGGTCGCCGGGCGACGGGTCGCGCGGATCCATTTTCTGAAGAAGCTCCTTGGCCGCACTGCCGTGAACGTGGCGCTGAGCCAGTCTGTAGGCACGCTGCCGGATCTCATTCCCGTGCCGCGCGTGGGGGTTGCCGATGTGCTCAAACACCGCGGTCAGCTTGTCGTCTCCGCAGAGCGGGGCGTGCGTCTCTCGGTGGCCGAGCGCGATGGTGTCAGCGAGCTGGATGTGGCCCAATTACAGTTGCGCACCAAGCCCGCGCTGGCTTTCAAGCTGCTGCGGCCAACCTGGTCGCTGCGCCTGGAAACCGAGACCCTGACCCCGCGGATCAATGTCGAGTTCCTGCATCTCGCCAATGTGTCCGACGGCTTGGTGAAACACCGCAAGTATCTACGCTACCGCCTGCAGAACGCCGGCACGAAACTCCTCGAGGTGAGCATTCCGCCCGATGCCCTGGGGTTGCTGATCTCGGGTCCCGAGATTGCACGCAAGGAACTCGTCGATGCGGAGCAGGGGCTCTGGCGGGTCGAATTGAGCGGAAAGTGGTTCGACCGAGCATACCCGCTGGAGATCAGCTACGAGACGCGGTTCGATCGCGAGGCGGGCGCTGTTCCGATTCTACCCGTGAAAGCCACTGGGGCGGATCTACAGCGCGGATTCGTGGTGGTGCGCACCTCGCCGCGCATCGAGCTGGCCAGCGCGGGAGTCGGCCCATCGCTCCAGCCTGCGGAGGCGCGCGCCGTGCCGACCAAGTTCGGCGCAGGCGATCTGGCGGACGCCGCCTTCTGCTACACCAGCTCCACTCCGGACTACGAGCTCAGCTTCAAAGCGACCCGGCACGACACCGCGAGCCTGCTCGAGGCGAAAGTCATCCGGGTGGATCTTGTTTCCGTGGTCAATCGACAGCAAGACAGCATCCATCAGGTGAGCCTATTTCTACGCTCCGGCGGCAAGCGCTACCTGCGTACGGAGCTGCCTGCGGGAGCCCGCATCTGGTCGCTACTCGTCGATCGCCAGTCGCGAACGCCCTCGCTGGCCGATGAAAATGGCAAACGAGTCCTGCAGGTCCCACTGCCGCAGAGCACGGGAGGCGATCTGAGCATCGCGGTCAAGATGATCTATGTGCTGCCGCGCCCGGCAAAGGGCTCCTTCACCAGGCAATCTCATCAGGGCCCGCGTTTCGACCTGCCTCTCAACAACATCACCTGGACGTTCTACGTGCCGGAGCATTATGAGTACGGAGACGTCGAGGGCACCATGGTGCCGGACAAGAAACTCCTGGAGCTTAGTGCAGTCGCAAGCTACGACATCCGCACCTACGAGGCGGAAACCCGTCGGGTCAACGATGCCGATCTACAGAAGGCTGTGCAATTGCAGCAACAGGGCCTCCAGCTGGCCAAGCGTGGAAACCAGAAGGGCGCGCGTCAAGCCTTCGAACAGGCCTTCAACTACTCGGTGGCTGACAAGTCGCTGAATGAGGACGCCCGGGTGAATCTGCGGAACCTGCTCAAACAACAGGCCGTGGTGGGACTGGTCGGACGCCGCAACGATGTGCGCTCTCGAGACAACTTTTCCGCAAATGCTATGGACCAAGGCATCCCCGTCCCTCAGCAGCAGATGAAGATGCCTCAGATGAACGCGGTCGCCCAGCTGGGTGACAACTTCACCCAGGAACAGGCCGAGAGTCTGCAAAACTCCTTGAGCAAGGACGACAGTCAGAACTTGGAGCAGATCACGGACCGGATGATCAAAATTCAGGAAGCTGCGGCCGGCGTCGCGCTGCAACTGATGATCAAGCCCCCGTTGAACGGACGCACGCTGGAGTTTCGACGCGCGCTGCAGGTCAAACCGGATGCGGAAATGAACGTCTCGTTTCAGGCTACGCCGAAGCAGTCGCAATCGCGGGCGGTTGGCGTGCGCTGGGCCGTGGCTGTGTTCATGATTGTGCTGCTCATGCTGACCGTGCCGACTCGGCTCACCGCCGGGTTGGTTCGCTACTGCAAAACAGACGCCGCGAGCAAAGACGAAGAAAGCGCCGACGACGAGACGGCAGACGAGGAAGCTGAAGTGCCGACGGATAGCGAAGAGGCGCCTGCGGGCATGCCTCCCCCCCTGCCCAACGCCGAAGCCAAGGCGGAGAATGCCTCTGCACCGGCTGACGACGCCGAAACCCCGCCATCCGACGACGGAGAATCTCCCCCCCCTCCCGACGATGAGCCGGAGACTCCACCAGACGAGTCTGAGACCGAGGAGGAGGACCGTCATGAATAAACAAACCCAGTGGCGGCGGGACAAACAACGAGTTCAATTATCCAGCCTAAGAGACACGGAGAAAGTCATGAACACACACATGTTCGGTCGTTGGTTGGTCTGTATGGCGGCGCTGATCGCGGGTTTGGCGTCTGCAACCGAGCGGACGGTGCTCGACACGACCATCTCGGGCGTGACCGTCTATCCGGGCATCGCGCGGGTGACGCGCATGGGCTCGGTGTCTGTCACTCCCGGATCGGTCTCATGCGTCCTACGTGGCCTGCCGGCCTGGGTTGATCCCACCGACATCCACGCGCACGTCGGTCCCGGAGACCAAGTCCGCCTCCTTTCCGTGCGGGCCGAAGCCGTGTCGAAGCCCGGCGCCACCAAGAAAGAACTTGAGGCCGCGGAAGAAATGCTCGCGGAACTGAAGCGGCAACTGGAAGACGCAAAGGCGACGATTGCGGGGCAACTCGAGGCCATCGCCACCGAACGCGCCTACCTGGACGACCTGATGCCTTGGTACAAAGACCGCCTGCCCGAGGAGAGCAAGACACGCCCCATCACCGCAGCCGAACTCAAAGAGGTCAACGACTACCTCTCGCAAGCTCGCCTAGCTCTGGTCCAGAAGAAGGACGAACTCAACCATGGGACACGCGAGGTGGAAAAGATGATCCGGGATCAGGAAAAGGCCCTGGAGGAACTGCGCCAGAAGACAAATGTCGAGACCGTCGAGATCCTGGTCGATCTCATGGCCACCATCGCTGGAGCAGCTCAGGTGCAGATCAGCTATCTGGTGGCTGGCGCGACTTGGTGCCCTGAGCATATCATTCCCCGTGATGGTGTGGGGAGAAGTGTCACTGTGCAAACGCAGGCGATCGTCCGCCAGGCCACAGGGGAGACCTGGCCAGCCGTGCCCATGACACTCTCCACCTCGCACCCTCTCCTGTACTCGGCAGCACCAGTGCTACGCGAGTGGGCAATCGGAGGGCCAATGAAAAACATGAGCGCTGCTGACGCTATCTTCCCGCAAGCAATGCGGTTGGACAAGGCCTACGGCACGCGGCTTGACACTCTGCTCAAGCGTTGGCGTGAGAGCACTTCCCGAGAGGATGATGGGAAAGCAGCCGTGGAACGAGTCCTGGTGGGGCAATCGCAAGCCACCCGCTTGCTACGACAGCTGAGCGTTCGCGGGGCGAGCCCCGAGTTCTCCGCCCAGGGGCCAGTCAGCTGCGACAGCGACGGCCATGCGACGATCGCCGTGCTGGCGCAAACCGAGCTGCCGTGCGTGTCCGTGGTGCGGCTGATTCCCGCGCTCTCCCCGAAGGGCTTTGAGACGCTCAACCTGACGAACAACACGGAACAACCCTTGCTTCCCGGAGCAGTTGCCATCTTCCGCGAGGGACAACTCATCGGGCGCACCACAGTGCCCTTTGCGGGCCTCGGGGAAGAGGTCGCCGTATCGCTGGGGCGCACCCAGACGATCACCGCCACTCGTCGGCTGGATCTTGCCGCGACCACAACCACGGTCCTGAGTACGCGAACGCGACAGACGATCGCCTACACAATCACCGTGACCAACACGTCCAAAGCCGACGTGCAAGCCGAAGTCCTGGATCAACTGCCCGTGTCCAAGAGCAAGGATGTCACCATTCGCCTCGTGCGGACCGAGCCGCGAGCCGAGACGAG
>JAGLDW010001317.1 GCA_023145395.1 Lentisphaeria bacterium
GCCCAAGAGCTGGCCATGATTGGGCGCACGTCACCAGGTTGAGCAATTCAAGAGGTCTACGGAGGGCTTGGTTGACAGCTCCCCGCCTGACAGCTATTATGACTGTCAGGCAGGGAGGTGCTATCATGGCTACCGTGAACCGGGTAGAGCAGCTAGAGCAGCAACGCGAAGAGGTAAGGAAACAGATAGCCGATGTGGGGGACCTGCGACCAGGATCGCTCGTGGGACGTTACCGCCGTTGTGGCAAGCCCAACTGCCATTGCGCCATGCCTGGGGCGAAAGGACACGGGCCGAGTTGGTCGTTGACGCGAGCAGTTGGCGGCAAGACGATCACAAAGGTGATTCCGGAAGGGCCACTTGTCGATCGTACTCGCGAACAAATCGCTGAGTATCGCCGGTACAAGGAACTGGTCAGGCACTTCGTGGAGCTCAGCGAGCAGCTTTGCGACGCTCGCCTTCGAGAGGCACAGGCTGAAGCGAAAGCGACGGCCAAAAAGGGGGGTTCAAAGCGGCATTCGAAGCCGAAATCATCTCCGAGATCGAAGCGCTCGTAGGTGCTGGTGCCGTTGACGACTGGGACTTCGAGGCCATAGAAACAGCCGCGCGACGTAAGGCGATGCGGGTGGCGGCGCGCGCAGTCGAGCGACGTATCAACGCCGACACGTCGGACCATGTTGGCCCGACGATGTTCTGCTCATGCGGAAAGCCTGCACGTTACGCCGGTCGGCGTGACAAGATTTTCGAGAGTGTGCTCGGTCCTCTCAAGTTTTCGCGGGCCTATTACCACTGCGCGTCGTGTGAGGCGGGCTTCTGCCCGCGCGACCGTTCCCTGGGTCTCGAAGGTGGGTCCGCGTCACCCGGTGTGCTGCGCATGATCGGGCGGGTTGGTGCGATGGTCAGCTTCGAGGAGGGGCACGAACTGCTGACCGAGTTGGCGGGAGTAGATGTGTCCACCAAGCAGGTCGAACGGGCCGCCGAAGCGCTGGGGCGTGAAATTTCTGAGTACGAACGGAACGTGGTCGAGCCGCTTGAGGACGACGAGACGGTAGCGCCAACGCTTTATCTGGGCATGGATGGCACGGGGGTGCCAATACGCAAAGAGGAGTTGGTGGACCGCGCGGGCAAGCAGCCCGACGGCTCGTCGAAAACACGTGAGGTTAAGCTCGTTACAATCTGGAGTGCCGAGGGGCGGGACAAGGAGGGGACGCCCGTACGCGATAAAGGTTCGATCAGTTACTCAGCGGCAATAGAGAGCGCGGCGCAGAGGGACACCGACAAAGCACCGAGCGAGTTCGCTTCCCGGGTCGAGCGAGAGGCCACGCGGCGTTGCTTCGAGCATGCGGCGCGACGAGTCGTGCTCGGCGATGGGGCCAAGTGGATCTGGAACATCGCCTCCGAGTACTTTCCAGGTGCCATCCAGATCGTCGACCGATTTCATGTAAAGCAACATCTCTCAGATGTAGCCAAGTCCATCTACGGAGCGGGCAGCGACCTAGCGTACCATTGGGCGCACGAACGCTACGATGAACTGGACGACGGTGACTTGGACGCGGTGCTGGCAGCACTGCGTGTACATGCTGAAGCCGATGAAGAAGCCAGGACGTGTGTCGGATATATCAAAGAGAACCGTGGACGCATGAACTACGCGGAGTTTCGTGCTGCCGGTCTATGCACCTCAACCGGCGTCGTCGAGGCCGGATGCAAGACCGCCATTGGAGTACGGTGCAAACGCGCGGGGATGCACTGGACGGTTGCCGGGGCCGACGCCATCATAGCCCTGCGTTGTTGCATGTTGAGTGGCCGCTTCGAGGACTTCTGGGGATATCGATCTCAGGAGCATGTCGCGTGATTACTCGTCATCTCACAATCCTGACGTGCGCCC
>JAGLDW010001318.1 GCA_023145395.1 Lentisphaeria bacterium
GGGCAGGGCAGGGTTACAGCCGGATCCTCTTTGAGGGAGGACTCCGGGGCTGGCCCAAACGGGAGACAAACACAATGTCACCACCATTAGGGGCGGGGGCCACCACGGTGGACCCTCGTCTCGCTTGGCCAGACAAGTTTGCGGAATACAGTTCACTAAGATGCTGATGAAAAGGCTAGGCCCATTCATTTGGGTAACTGTGCAGACCCTGGCGGCTGCCTGAATGTGCTGTATCACTGAAGGGCATGAGTCCACAGGACTCCCGGTCGAAGTAATGAGCCGGAACGCGTTTGGTGTAGACCGTGTGGTATGTCCTTCCAGTAGAGGAGGGTACCACAAATGGGCTGTATGAGTGTAAACGGTCTACCGCAAGGAGACCTCCCCCAAGCACTCCCCTATCATTGAACGCGTGGTCAACCCCTTTTTTTTGATGCGGTATAGAAATGAAGGGGTTTGTACGACAACTTCTGTCCCAACGGGCCCTACGGTGCGTTTAATTACGTACTCAAACAGGCAAAGGCAGATTATACCTCCACTTGTTCATGACGTGGAGATGATTCTGAGCAGACCCCCTCCCCAACTGCTCTGAATGCCCGGCGGGGAGCACGGATAGACTGGTGCGCACCGGTCTCTCTAGTGCTCCAAGCCCATTCCCACCCAAGCTAAGTCGGAGGGACGCATTTATGGGTTGGGTAGACTCACGCGGCGGCGGGAAGCAATTCTTGTCGCGGCGCGGCGTTTATTTCTAACCCGTAGATCGTCTCCTTTGCAGCTCCTTCAGGAAGCCCTTCAAGCCACCCGGAGGCGGACGCCGCAAGGCGCCCAGGCACGAGGCCATGGCGGAACCTCCCGACGTCACCGACGCCGCGGAGGCAAAAACCAGGGAGTCGATGCAAATCTTCTCCCCAAGATCGGTCGCTAACCCCAGGGGCAACCCTGGGAGACGCGTGCAGGTCGGCCAGGAGGGCGCGCTCTTAATCGACGCGCCCATCTTGGTCGACTTCAGGGTTCCCGAACCCTACGGCCGTGCACTCGTTGTACGGCCACCCTCCCTAGCTGACGCTCCCCAGGGAGCCGAGGCAGGAGCCACGTGGTTCTCTCCCACTCTGCAAAGGGTGGAGAGAGGCCACGTGAGAGTACCGTCGGAAGACGCGGCTGTAGTAGCACCTTCGGGAGCTCCAGTCGTGCCGCCCAGTAGCCCCGCCCCTAATCGGGCGGAGGCGAACAGCGCGAGCGTTCGAAAGATCGCAGCGGGGCGTGTCATACAGACACGCCGACTTCCTCTCGGTAGCGAAAGCGACCGCCCTGCCCACGTGGCGGAGGCGGATCGCGATAGCACCGATCGAGGTCAGCAAGGCAGCGAGAGCAGCCGCCCCGCCCACGAGGCGGAGGCGACGAGCAATCGCCGGCCGGCCACAGGCGCTCGTGCCACAGCTCCTACCACTGCTGCGTCACGACTGCCTTTCGCGAACTGCCCCACGTCCAACGACGCGGAGGTGGAACGCGAGTTCATGCGCGCCCTAACTCACTCTGATGAGGAAGAGGCACGAGTACGTTCGCCCGTAGGGGCGGAGGCAGTACTCATGGAGGGACACGCGGTGGATCAGCCACTGCCAACGCCCCCCTTCACGGCCGCCGCGGCCAGGGAGGACGTCGCCACGCTGATCGATCGGGTCAGCATTGGCGACGTACCTGCCCCCACGGCAGGCACTGACGGCGCCGGCGCCACCGCAGGTGGCGCACGGCCCAAATCGTCAAGAAGGCTACGAGGAGTCGCGTACTCCGCCGTAGACTTTCGCGACACAGTCGCGTACAACCTAAAACACAGGTTCGACGCAGACTACCAGGAAAGGCCGACAGAATCCCCTTTACTATCCACGATGGTAGAGAAAGAGATGACGTTCTGCCTGACC
>JAGLDW010001319.1 GCA_023145395.1 Lentisphaeria bacterium
CCATCGTCTGTTGCCAGAACAAGCCGGTCGCCAGATCTTCGACCAAAGAGCCTACGACGCGATAACGCGGCAGCACGGGAGCCGGCACCTGGGTCACGCAGCGCACGTAACATTGATTGATGGGGTCGTGATCGTAGACGTAACCCTGATCGAAGCGGATGCCGTAGGCCAGGCTCAAGAAGGGAACGGGAGAGGCCGTCCAAAAGAAGCCTGGCGGCGAGTTTGGGAATGCGTCTGGGTCGATGGAGGGAGTCTGCCGGCCCGCGTCGATGATCGAGATCAGTTCGTTCCGGCTGGGCAAGGTCCAGTCCGTGCGACCACCCAGCTCAAGGGTCGCGCAGTAGTCACGAGCATGCCACCAGTCGAGCTGCTCGTCCGCGAGGCCGCGCTGCCAGACGAGCTGAGTGCCTGCGTCGACGACGGTGTCGGTGTCCACCGTGTAGGCGGGTGGATCGGCGTAGTTGCCGTCTTGGCCGAAGGCCGGCTCGCCCGGCGCCGGGCAAGGGGACAGGGTGCTCGTGCCGTCGCTGCAGTACACGCTTGAGGAGTCGGGCATCGGGAAGGCGGGTGCCACCCGCTCCGGCATCGCATCGTCCGCGCAGCGATCAGCCATGAAGAAGTCACAGATCGGCAAGCGGCTCGGCAGCTCCGAAGCGCTCGGGATGGAAGACACATCAAACACGCCCTCGGTGAAATTTGCGTTTTGCAGGTCTTGCCAAGCAAAGGACTGCGTCAGCGGAAAACGCAGCGCGATGTCGATAGGCTCAGACGATGCGGGATCGATCAGCAAGGGCCGGTTCGGGATGGGCACGGTCACAAAGAAGTGGCCGTCGGTCGTGTCCACGCTGCCGCCGTTCCAGGAGAGCAGGCAGTTAAAGGCCGTGTTCGAGGTATAGGAGTTGGAAAAACCCATGCTCTCAAAGGTGGCCAAAACATCGCCCTGGGCATGCGCACCCTCGGCATCGCTGTACCGGCTGCCGGCCACATCAAGGCTGAAGGTGCCTGGGATGTCAAAGCCGCCTTGATGCGCGGTGGCGGCCACGACGACTTCGGCGTGGGCCACATCAATGCGAATGTACTGATACGAGCCGGCCGGGACTTGGACATTGGTCGTCTCCACCAGGCTGCCGCCCGCGCTCAGGTCGAGCTCTACAAGCCCGCTTTGGGACAAGAGCTCGACGGGGGCCGGATCCTGATGCTCGCGCAGCAAGGCCACGCTGAGCACCCCCGCGCGTACCGCCTGCGGCGTCAAATAGGACAGCTCGTCGTGCAAGACCGGGCGCCAGTCGCTGCAGGCGTCGGCCACGACGGCGGAGACGGTGATGAGCGGGCAGTCCCCCTCGCAGCCGGCGTTTGCGACGCAGTGGGTTGGGCCTTCGGCGTGATAGCCCTCGCCGCATAGGCAAAGCGCCTCGCCTTGAGAAACCGTACAGACCCCACCTTCATTGCAGTCGACCCCGGCGCAGGCGTCCGGGATGTCGGACACGCAGGTCAGCTCCACGGCGTAAAAGCCCGTCTCGCACACACAAACAGCGGTGTCGCCCCCGAGCACAGCACATTGCCCGTGACCCGAGCAGTCCTGATCGAGACAGGGATCTTCTTGTTGGTTTGGGTTGCCGTCCGTCCCACAGCCTGAAAACAGCGGCAGCAGCATGAGCGAACACAGCAGCCAGCAGGCCAAATCCAAACTTCGACTCATCGAGTGCATACCGCCCTCCTCCAAGCTTTGGGCTGTCAGTATAGGGCAATAACGGGTCTTAGCCCAGCGAAGGTCTGTCGTCTCAACTAGAAGATCGCGAATTTTGTGGGTCCGGCGGCATAGATATTTGGTGCTTTCCCCCCAGCGATTGACGCTCAGACAGCGATGTGAAAACATGAAAACCAGAACAAAAGCCATTTTTGCAACACAAGAAATCCAAATTTGCATTTCAAGGAGGGGGCCTCAATGATTTCGAACCACCGAGTGAACCTGACGCTCCTGCTGGCGGTATCCTGTTTTTCCGTAATGCTGGCTGCCTGCGGGGAGGGATCGGAAGATTCCTGTCCCGTGGGTCTTACCCTTTGCAACGACGAATGCGTCAATTTGC
>JAGLDW010000132.1 GCA_023145395.1 Lentisphaeria bacterium
ACAACGGAGAAAGACAATGAAAATCGGTGTACGCTGTAATCCCCTGCATCTGAAAAGCGACTTTCCCGCCCTGGCGCACTGGCTGGCGGAGAACGATTTCGACTCGGTTGATCTGATGGATGTGGATGCGGATGCCCTCGCGGCGGCCACGCAGGCGGGATTGGTGCCGGGATCCTTCGATGCCCCGTCCCTAGCTGCGACACTCTCTCCCGACGAGGCCCAGCGCGCCAAGGCCGTCGCCGATCTCAGAACAGACCTTGCCAAAGCCGCGGATTTGGGGCTGAAGACGCTGTTTGCCTGCTTTGTCCCCCCCGCACAGGACAAGTCCAAGGCCGAGAACTTCGAGATTTGGAAGTCCGTGTACGTCGAGCTGGTCCCCTATGCGGAGAACCTAGGTCTGTGCATTGCCATGGAGCCCTATCCCGGCCCGCCGCCGCACTATCCGACGCTAGGCGTGACCCCCGAGCACTGGCGCGCCATGTTCGAAGCCGTGCCGTCCCCCGCGCTCGGGATCTGCTACGATCCATCCCACATGGTTCGCCTGGGAATCGACTACATGCGTGTGCTCGACGAGTTTGGCGACCGTGTGCACCATGTGCATGCCAAGGACTGTGCCATGCTGCCCGAAAGCCAGTATCTGCAGGGACGCCTTCCCCTCTCCTTCGGTCGCCCGGAGCATCGCTGCAGCGAAGGCTGGTGGCGCTACTGCATCCCCGGCGCTGGAGAAGTGGACTGGACAGCCGTCGTTGCGAAGCTCGCAGCCCTTGGCTACGACAACGCCTACAGCATCGAGTTGGAGGACCATTTCTACATGGACGACGCCGACGGCAACAAACGAGGCCTCACCGCCGCACGGAACTTCCTCCGCGCACTCCCGTAATTGACCCCAGCGACCTTGTGTCGTTGGTCTTGTCCTGGCGTGGTGGCAGCGTTATATTTCCCACCGCACTACAACATGGTTACTGGATCTGTCGCGTTCCATGGAAAAGGCTGAGACAATGGCTGGACACAAGTACGACCTCGAGCCCCGGAATGTCCCAAAAGTGGACACGGACTACCGCACGATCGCAACTAAGATTCCCGTGCCGGAATCCTTGCGGGTCTTCGAGAAACTGGCGAAATACGAGCCAATGAGCATGCAGGGGCAGCCGCCGGTCATCTGGGACCGCGCCGAGGGCTTCCAGGTCCACGACTCCTGGGGCAACTGCTGGTTGGACTGGTCAAGCTGCGTGCTCGTCGCCAACGCGGGACATGCTCCCAAGCAGATCCGGGACGCGCTCAAGGCCGCCATCGACAAGCCGTTGCTCTCCACTTATGTGTTCGCCCACGAAGCGCGTGCCGAGCTTTGCCAGATGCTCGCCGACACAGCTCCCGAGGGCATGGACAAGGTCTTCCTGCTCTCCACGGGCGCCGAGGCCACCGAAAATGCTCTGAAGCTGGCGCGCACCTATGGTGTGAAGCAGGGCGGCGATCGCAAACGGGTGATCGTGTCCTTCTCGGGTGCCTTCCACGGGCGCACGCTTGGCGCGCAGATGATGGGTGGTATGGCAGCTCTGAAAGAATGGATTGTCGATCTGCCCGGCGGTTTCGTCAACGTCCCCTTCCCAGACGGATTCCGCTGCGAAGATGTCAGTTTTGATCTGTTTCTAAGCTCTCTTGCCGAGCAAGGCGTTGCACCCGAGGACGTGGCGGGTGTGATCACAGAGTCCTACCAGGGGATCGGTCCCAACTTCCTGCCCGACGAATACGCTCGGAAGCTGGGCGCGTGGTGCAAGAAAAACGATGTGGTTCTGATCATGGACGAAGTGCAGGCGGGCTTTGGCCGCACGGGCGAGTACTTCACCTGGCAGCACTACGACCTCACCCCCGACCTCATCTGCTGTGGCAAGGGCATCAGCTCCAGCCTGCCTATCTCGGCCGTCATCGGACGCAACGACATCATGGACATGTACCCCCCCGGATCCATGACTAGCACGCACTCTGCCAGCCCACTTCCCGTCATCGCCGCCATTGAGAGCTTGAAGCTCATGGAGAGCGAGAACCTGGTGGCGAAGGCAGCCGAACTCGGCAAGACCCTCGGCGACGCGTTGGATCGCATTCAGGCGAAGTATCCGAACCGGATCGGCGCAGCCATGCATCGGGGCCTGGTTGGCGGGCTGCTCATGATCGTGCCCGGCACCAAGGATCCCGATGCCGACACCGCCATGGCGATCAACGAGAAATGCTTTGAGAAGGGCTTGCTCATGTTCGCCCCCGTCGGACTCGGCGGCGGCTGCATCAAGATCGCCCCCCCGTTGATCACTCCGATCGACGCTCTCGAGGAAGGCATCGCCGTCCTCGAGGAAGCCTGCGCCGAAGTGCTTGGCTAGCCGCTCGCCACCGAATTTGCACGACCCCATCGGCCTTGCGCCGGTGGTGAGAGAGATTGGGAACCCGATCGGAACGCCAAGCACCCTCGCCACCCGTGCGGGCGAAGGGACATCCATGAACGCATCCCGCAAAATCCGGCTTGGCATCAGCGCCTGCCTTCTTGGTGAGAAAGTGCGCTATGACGGCCGGGACAAGCTGGATCGGCGCCTCGTCGAAGCACTAGAGCCCCAGGTGGAGTTTGTCCCCATCTGCCCGGAGATGGAATGTGGGCTCGGCGTGCCCCGCGAGCCCATACTCCTAGTCGGAGATCCCGAACAGCCCAGACTCCTGACGCTCGAGTCGAACCGGGACCTGACCAGGCAAATGGAAGCGTGGATCCAAACGCGCATTCGCGAGCTTGCGGCGGAGAACCTCTGCGGTCTTATCCTGAAGAGCAAGTCTCCAAGCTGCGGTATGGCGCGTGTCGAAGTGCGTGGGGAAGATGGTAGTTTTTCCCGCAACGGCACGGGGCTTTTCGCACGGGCATTCATGGAGCGCTTTCCCCAGCTTCCTGTCGAGGAAGAGGCGCGCCTGCACAATGACAGGCTGCGGGAAGACTTTCTCGAGCGCGTTTTTCGCTGCGCACACCGCAACACGCTGTCCGCGTCCCCCCGGGGACGGGGGACTGGCTCGTCAGAGCCTCGCCCTCCAAAGAACCGGACATGTGCGGACTCCGCAAATCCTGAAGGGCCGATGTCCACAGCGGCCGTGCCCTGCGAACGACGCAACCAGCGGGAGCGGTTGCAACCTCATCCGCGTTTTGCTAAGGTACGCGGAGAAGATGCCCGACACGGCGCGTGTCGCCGCGAACCTCAAATCGGTCCGACAAAGTGTGATCCCCTGCGGAATACGGAGAATGCCATGAGAAAGCTAAGCGTCGTCGCTCCCGAGTGGTGGGACTACACCACACTTGACACCGAACTCGTAGACGATGTCGCACGGCTGACCGTCGAAGACCTGGCGCAGTTGAGCCGGCCCGGGTTCAAGGTCGTCATGTACGACACCATCGAGGACTTCTATCTCGCCGAGGCACTCGAGTACATCGAAGCCTGGAAGCAGTCCACACCGGACAACCCGTGCGGAATCTGCGGTCCCATCGGACCCACCGAGCAACTTCCTCTCGTGGCGCGCATCGTCAATTCCATTGGCTTG
>JAGLDW010001320.1 GCA_023145395.1 Lentisphaeria bacterium
CCTTTTCCCACTCGGCCTCGGTCGGGAGCCGCTTGCCAGCCCAGCTGCAGTACGTCTTGGCCTGGCTCCAGTCCAGACAGTTGATCGGGTGTTGCTGCCGCCCGCTCCGGCCCCAGTTGCAATACTTCGACTTCCTGTATTTCTTCCCGCTGCGTTGATAGCCCTCAAGGTGATGGGTGCTACACCGTCCGGCGCGCACACAGCGCCGGTACTGCGCCACCGTCACCTCGTGCTTGTCGATGCTGAAGGCGGCGAGGGTGATGCGCCGCTGGGGCTTCTCGTCAGCCTTGCCGGAGCGGGACCCGCGGAGAAACGCCCCCGCGGGCACCCGCACCATGGGCGCCCGATCCTTGGACTGAGCACTAGGGGCGACCAACTTGGCGACAGCAGTCTTGACGGCGACCATCAGAGCCTCCTCGCTGCACCCGCCTTGGGCGTCTGCGCCCTTTTCGGTGGTGGCCTTTTTGAGATCGTAGAGCGCCACGGTTACCACGCACTTCTTGCCGATCTTCATGATCCGTGAGGCGAGCGATTTGTCGGCGCTCAGCTCCTGGCCAATCGCGATCTGACAGGACTGCTTGTAGCAGCGCTTGTACGACTCCTTCTTCTTCTTCCGCAGCGCAGCCCTGAGCATTTCCTTGGCCACCACCTCGTAGGCCCCCGAAGAGGTCAACCGGCTAGCCAGGTAGACGCTGAGGTTCGACTTGGCCTCTCTGCTCAGCCGCACACGCTTGCTGGTCTGGATCTCGAAGACCGCGACGATCGGCTTTCTGGCATTGGCGGCGCCGCCCAAGGCGAGGATCACCACCCACGGCACGACGACTAGCAATTCTCCCTTCAAACGCATCTACTTCCCCATCCTCGAGTGATTATCCGCACGGTATCATAGCGGCGCTCCGCTCCCGCAGTCATCGGCTTAGGGGCGGAGATTTTCAGGGAGGTAGAGCAGGAAGGTATCGGATGATCCCTCGCTTGTGACCGTTTCGCGCTCCACTGTGAGTGAATTGCGAAAGGTGCCCACCAGGATCGTTCCACCATCGGGGGTTGAAGCGAGGGAAGTTCCCTGGTCGGCACCGTCGGAACCGAAGGCAAAGGATAAGATGTGGTCACCCGCGGTGTTGTAGCGCGCGAAGAAGGCGTCTTTGCTGCTCTTGAGCACGAGTGGGCCGCCCCCGGGGTCTATGGTTTGACCGCTGACCTGAAAGACTTCGCCAGTGACCAGCACATCGCCATGGCCATTGGTGGCCACCGCCAGAGATGCGGTTGAGCTGCTGGAGACCATGGACCGTGACCAGCGATGGTTGCCACCCTTGTCAAAACTGGCGAGGAAGGTGTCATATCCCTTAATAGGCAGTGAGGCCCCGCCGAAGTCGATCGCCTCACTGTAGTCGCCAACCACGTGGGTGTTTCCGTCGAGATCCACCGCGATGCCGGTTGGGCTGTCGTTAGCTGTACTGCCGAAGCGCTTTGACCAAAGATGTTTGCCGTCTACACTAAAGGAGGCCAGGAAGATGTCCTTGCCTCCTGCACTGACCAGTTCGCTCCCGCCCAGGTCGACAGTGTCGTCGAAGCTACCCGCCAGCAGTAGGCGGTTGTTTTTCTCGTCGAAGGCCATCGCCTCGATGCGTTCCAAGTCGGAGGGGCGGGGGCCGTCTCCGCCCAGCGCCTTAGACCAGCGGTGTGCACCCTTACTGTCAAAGCTTGCGAGGAACATATTTGCGTCGTTAGAGGTGTCGAGGTTGCCTCCGCCGAAGTCTTGTCCCTTGTTGGTCCCGCCGGCGAGGTAGCTATTTCCCGCACCGTCCACGGTGAACGCGTAGACGCGCTCACTCCAAAATAGCCCGAAGATCTTGGACCACTTGTAGGCCCCACTCGCTGAAAAAGAGGCGATGAACACATCTCCTCCCCCCGCACTCTCCAGCAGACCCCCTCCAAAATTCACTTTGCCTCCCATGTCCCCAGCAAGAACAATGTTTCCTTTTTTGTCGACAGCGAGGCCCGTGGGATGTTGGGCGGTTGCATCGCCAAAGACCTTCTTCCAGAGGAGTTTTCCTGCGGAATCATAGGCCGCGAGTAGTATGTCGGCGTCGCCAGTGCTGGAAAGATAGCTACCATTGCCAGGGTCCACTTTTTGCGTGAAGGCCAGGGCAACGATCACCCGGCCGCTGTTCGAATCCACAGCGACGAGCGGCTTGGTGATCGTCGCGGGACTGTGGATGGCCTTCAGCCATTGGCTGTCGACAGGCGTGGAGGCGTCGACGATGGTCCCCACCTCTCTTGGGCCCCCATCGCTGGATGCACTGCCATCGAGAACCGCGCCAGCCTCCGAGCGCTGGGCGGCGTCTTTTGTCCGCGACGATGCGGGATCATAGCCGGCAATCAGC
>JAGLDW010001321.1 GCA_023145395.1 Lentisphaeria bacterium
TCAGCGTATTGTTTGACGAGCAGAACCGGTTCCTGGCCGGGAGTCCAGTCGCTGAGCATGTAGGACCGTCGCGCCATGGAAAGACGCTTGAACTGGATCCAGATGGAATCCCATTGCTCCCAGTCCATCTGCTGTTGACTGAGCGCGTCGGGAAACTCGTTTCGGAGCGTCTGGAACAAGCGCATTCGCCGTCCGCGGCGAGCGGCTTCGTTGCCTGCGTTGCGACGTCCGGTACTCGGCTGGGGCATAAACCAAAATGGGCAGGTGCCATCGGCGCGCACGGGTGCCCTGAGCAGCACGTGATAGTCGCCTGGATTGCAGGTGACACGGAGCGTGCGCTGGTTTGGTCCCGCCAGACCGGCACAGCGCTCTCGTGCGCGAGTGGGTGGAATGCGGGCCTCGCCATCGCCCAGACCGAGACCGATGGCGTAGGGTCTGCGTCGGTCGAATGCGCGCTGGAACTCTGCGGTTCGGGCCAGGAACAGTGTTTGTCCGGGCTTGAGCTTGTACACCTTCGCCAGGTCCAGGGTGTCTCCATCCCTGATCTCGGGTGCAGGCCGCCAACGGAGTCCTCCGCTCAGAGGTTTTCCGAGATTCACTGTGCCAGCTCGGGTAAGCTGCTGGTCTTCTTGTCCTTTGTTTTTCACGGGGCCAAGCACGAACCATGGGCCGAACCGGGCGCCGGAGATTTCCACAAGCAACCGGTCAGTTTTGGTCTCCCATTGCAGGATGGCCTCCCGGGACGCCACCATGGAGTGCCACCAGTCCTTATTCTTGCGGAACTCGGGGGAGGGGGGCAGGAGCCGAAGCGCTTCGCGGAGCGCCTTGCGTCGGGCGAGGATGGCGGGATCGATGTGCACAACATCGTCCTTGGCGCCATGGATCTCCAGCTCGATGGCTGCCGTCCAACTACTGGTCTGGGTCGAGTGGGCAGGGTGTCCAACCTTGACATTGTAGGTTCTCCAGATACGGAATTGCACCCAGTCCGCACGGGTGATGGGGGTTCCGTCCTTCTGTTCGAACCAGGAGTGAAAGCCTCCCTTGTTTGGCCCTATGACAGCGGCGCCGGAGGTAAGGTCGGCTTTCTTGCCGAACGTTGGCTGCTCTCCCGGATGGCCCGTGTTGGTGGCGAACCGGACCTCGTAGTCCTGGTTTGCCCGTGCATCGATGTTGAACGTGTAGAAGCCGACGCGGTGAATCGGTTTGACGGCGCCGAGGTAGTATGTGAGCGTGGTGGGCTGTCCGGAGATGTTCACGCGTCCCGCGCCACCGCGCGCCCCAGCTTGGCCATCGGTCAGAGCCGCCTCGGCGCCGGAGGACCGAACCCCTTTCCTGGCGAGCAGGTTTCTGGGATGGTTTTCCTCGATTCGTGCTGCGAACTCCGCAAAGGCAGTGTTGTTGTTGGCCCACTTGGCCGTGTGAAGGACTGGCTGTCCAGCTTGGAGGCCAAGGGCGAAGCAGAGCGAGGCGAGAATATGCTGGGGAAGTTTCGCTGGCAGGCTGTCTGGAAGCATGGCGAATCCCTGAGGTGTGCTGATTGCCGTATCTGGTGACTTGCAGACGTAAGGGTCTGCGCCAAAATGTGAAGTTATTTCCGTGCAGACTCTAAGGTATGGGGTGGTCGTGTCCTTGACCAGTCGCAGTGAAGAGAGGTGTGCCGAGGAGAAGGAGTTGGGCAGTGGCGAAATCGAACCAAGCGGGATTATGTTAGCAACTCCACGGGAAACTCGATTTTCCGTATCGATAATTGCATAGGGAGCCCGCATCCGTCGTTGTACCTGGAGATGGATGGGGCGAACACAAGACAGGAGATCCTGAGGATCTATGAAATATCGCTATCATATCAACGTGGATACGGGCTTGGATTATGGATGTATCGCCGATGCGAATGCGGTCCTAAAAAAAGGGGACGAGGTGATCGTCCAATGCGAACGCTACCAGGATTTTGGGGTCGTGACCGAGTGCTATACCGAGGGTCCTGTCAGCGAGGCGGATTTGAGGAAGCTTACCGCCAGTGTGTCAAAGGGTCGGCATGTGGAGGGTCATCGCGTTCCCGAAGTGATTCGTAGGGCGACGATCAGTGACAAGGCGACGGCGAAGGAGAACGAGGAGCAGGCCAAGTCCATGCATCGCACTGCGATGGAGCGGGTTGCCGCGCACAAATTGGACATGCGGCTGATCACCACTCACTATGCGTTTGATCGGAAAATGGCGGTTTTTCAGTTTTCGGCGGAAGGGCGCGTGGATTTTCGGGAGCTTCTGAGGGACTTGTCCCATTCTCTGCGCACGCGGGTCGAATTGCGGCAGGTTGGGGTTCGGGACGAGGCGGCCATGCAGGGCGGCATGGGCACCTGCGGCCGTGCCTTCTGCTGTTCGACCTTCCTCGATCGTTTCTCTAGCATCAATGTCAAGATGGCGAAAGTCCAAGGGCTGTCGTTGAACCCTCCTGGCATCTCGGGCGCATGCGGCCGACTTAGATGCTGTCTGGCGTATGCTGTCGAGTACTACCGCGAACGTTATGAGGAGGAGAAGAAACGCAGAGCCGAGGAGCGTCGCTTGCGTGAAGAGCGTGGCGGCGGTGAGGCGGACCAGCGTGGCGGTGGTGAGGCGGATCGACGTGGTGGTGGGCGTGAGGGTGGCCGTGAGGGTGGGGGAGGCGGTCGCCGCCCTCGCTCCTCCGCGAAAGATGCAGGCGGGAAGCGTGAGGACAATCGGAGACCCCGGCGTGGTGGCCAGGAGAGGGGTCGAGGAGATAGCGCACCCGGCGACACAGGTAGAGCCGCGCCTCGATCAGGCGGAGGAGAATCGCCTGTGGCAGAGGAGGGCGCGAAACCGCGCAGTCGCCGCCGTCGTCGAAGTGGCGGTGGGCAGGACGGTGGACAGAGACGGCGAGAGGGCGGAGAACAGCGCCGCGGTGATGGCGGTGGTGGCCAGGGCGGAGAGAAGC
>JAGLDW010001322.1 GCA_023145395.1 Lentisphaeria bacterium
CAGGGCGGAGGCCAGCAGAGTCGGGGGAGCGGAGGCGAATGAGCGAGGCTGCGGTGAAAAGAAGCGTGGCTCTTCGTGCGTGCTTGACCGCGCTGGTTTTTGTGGCTCCATTTCGACTCTCGAGCCTCATAGGGGGCGGCGAGGAGGCGCACTTCCCGTCTTCCCTGATCGAATGGTTGTTCTTGTACTGGCCCTCATTTCTTCTCGGGCCCCTTTCCGGCCTTGCACTTCTCTGGGTGACGATCCGCTGTCGGGGTCGAGACCCGTCGCGCTGGCGTGCGAGCATCCCCGTCGTGTGGGCGGTTCTCGGAGCGACGGCTGTGCTTGGCGTCTGGAGTGCGGCAGGGAGGGATTTTGCGCTGATCTTTTTTCTGTATCTATGGGGGGTTGTGGCTCTTGTCCTGGCCGTCTGGCGTCTTGATGGTCATGACCCCGCACTGCGTCGCTGGCTACTCAATGCCGTGGCACTGGCCGCTCTGTTCTCCTGTCTGTTTGGTTGGCGGCAGCACTTTGGAGGATTGGCCGCTTCCGAGACGGAAATTCGCCAGCAGATGGAGGCGCGAGGGCAGGTCCTGGGCGGCGGCATGATGGGAAAACTGGCGCAACGACGTGTCTATGGCCCATTTGTGGGGAACCCGAATAGCTATGGTGCGTTTCTCGCACTGGTCGGCCCTTTGATGATTGCACTGTTGTGGCGTTGGGGGGGGCGTTTCGAACCTCGGAAGATGAGTCGTGCTCTATTGGCCGGGGTGGGGTGCGTGCTGTGGGTTGGCGCGTTGTGGTGGTCCCGCAGTCGTGGGGCGATGCTTGGCGTCTGCGCGGGGCTTGGAGTCGGTGCCTTGAGCATGCCCGGGCTGAGGCGCTGGCGCTGGCCCTTGTGCGGTGGGGGAGTGGTTCTCGGCGGCGTGGTTGTGTTTGCCGCAAGCATGGGGAGGGGACTGGCGACGGTCGGCACGCGTGCAAGCTATTACATGGGGGCGTTGCGCATGTTTGCCGAGGCTCCCGTGGCGGGTGTGGGATTCGGGGGCTTTTTTCACAACTACATGCGCCTGAAATGGATTGGCGAGGAAACCACACGAGTTCCGCACAATATGGTCCTGAACTTCCTGTCTCAGGCTGGGCTGCTTGCCGGGCTTGCCGCAGTTTGTTGTCTCGCGATGCCGGTTGCCGTTGCTCTTTTTGCGGCGGAGAAGGATCGCGAGGAGGATCGCTGGCTGTTTGCCGCATTGACGGCTGGCGCGACCGCGTGGTCGGTTCACGCGCTGCTGGATTTCAACATCATGATACCCGCCACCGTGTCGCTTGCGGCCATGTTCCCCTTGTTCTGTCTGCGGGCCGAGCGCATGGCCGAAGATGCGGAATCCGCAACGTTTGACCGGATGCGCATATTCCAAGTGGTGGTCGTCGTGCTGGCGCTTGCCGCATTGTGGCGGGTGCCGGGCGAGATGCGTTTTCAGAAAACGACGAACCTTGCGCAGCGGGGAACCATCACCGCGCTGGAACGAAGTGTGCGGGACACATCGCGCTGGCTCCCCGCCTGCCCGTATCCGTGGCGCCTGCTAGCGTCGGTGGCGGAGCGAAAAGGGGATCTGAGCACTGCCGACCGCGCCTATGCCGAGGCGTTGGCACGATCGCCAGAGCGCGCCTCCTTCAGCCGGCATGCCGCCGAAGTCCGGTTGAAGCTGCGGGATGTCGAGGGAGCGGACAAGCTACTGAAGCACTCTTTGCATTGGCAGCCATCGAGCGCGCGAGTCCTGACGCTCGCGGTGCTTGCTCGCCATCTGATCTCTCATCCGGAACTATCGCCCGATGCGTATGACGAGCTTGTTGCGGTGGGACTTCTTCTCCAGGCCTCAGTGTCGGAATCCGGAGACGAAGTCGTCGTTACCGTGTCTCTGCCTTCCGACAGTGGCGTTCCCAAAGATGCCGCCCTGCGTTTTGTGGCGGCGCTGGGAAGTGTGTCCGCAGTGTATCCTCCGGATGGTCGTCCACTGGCTTTCAGACTGGGTGATTCCGGCGCACGTTGAGCACCGTTTCCAAAAGTGCGCCAAGGAGCTATATTCCGATGTCTTGAGGCGTACCTCCGACTAGGGACGCATACAGTGTTTTCGACGATCCGTTCTCGTCTTTGGAGAAGTCAGCAAAGGACTCTGGCGATGAAGGTACTGGTGCTGAATGGCCCCAATCTACAGTTGCTCGGCCTCCGCAAGCCAGAGATCTATGGTCGGGAGACGCTGCAGGATCTGTGCGATCGGCTTGTACCCGTGGCCGAGGAGCTGGACATCGTGCTGGAATGCCGGCAAACGAATGGCGAAGGGCAGATGGTGGACTGGATTGGCGCCAGCGCAGGCATGTTTGACGGACTGGTGATCAATGCAGCCGCCTACACACATACCAGCGTCGCCATCCGCGATGCCAACGAAGCAGTCGGACTTCCCACCGTGGAAGTCCATATCAGCAACATTCATGCTCGTGAAGAATTTCGGCATACGTCGCTCATCGCGCCGGTATGTCTTGGACAGATCTGCGGTCTTGGAACTTCGGGCTATGAATGGGCGCTACGCGCTCTTGCCCGGCACCTGACCGCGTAAAAGAAAGGAATGAGAACAGATGACTACAGACGATATCGCCAAACTGGCCGAGATCATGGCCGAGAACGACCTCTCCGAGCTGAGTCTTGAGGAGGAGGGCACAAAGCTGCGGCTCGAACGCGGCGCACGCATCGTCGAGAGCATGGCGCCCGTCGCCGTTGCAGCGGCGCCCGTCGCCGTTGCACCAGCCGTTGCCGCTTCGCCCGAGGAGACCGCCGAGACAGAGGAGGCACCCTGCATTTCGTCTCCCATCGTCGGCACATTCTATACCGCTCCCTCGCCGGATGCGGATGTCTTCGCGAATGTGGGGGACCGGGTCAACGCCGACACAG
>JAGLDW010001323.1 GCA_023145395.1 Lentisphaeria bacterium
CGGGACCCGAGCGCTGCGATGCCGTAGACAACGACTGCGACGGGCTGACAGACGAAGACTTCGTCGACGAGGCCGGTCACTACGTAAGCGTAGCCCATTGCGGAGGTTGCGACCGCAATTGCGATCAATTGCTGAGTCACGCCACCCAAACCACCTGCCGGATTGAGGCCGGAGAAGCGTTTTGTCGAGCCCTGGCCTGCGAAGAGGGCTACTACGTTTATGGAGAGGGTCTGGCTTGTCTCTTGCTGCCGGCCACCTTGTGCCAAGCCTGCGCGAGTGACGCAGATTGCATCGCGCCGGGCAGCCTCTGTCTCGATCTGGGACCGGAGCGTTTCTGCGGCCGTGACTGCGGACCTGGCTCGCCCTACGGAACCGACTGCCCCATGGGCTACGCTTGTCAGCCCATCCA
Source organism: Lentisphaeria bacterium (assembly GCA_023145395.1). Taxonomy (GTDB): domain Bacteria; phylum Verrucomicrobiota; class Lentisphaeria; order Oligosphaerales; family Lenti-02; genus JAGLDW01. The sequence continues at coordinate 410 of JAGLDW010001323.1, forward strand.
CGGTGCCTTGCAGTGCTTGCCCGAAAGCCAGTCCTGTCTGTGCAGCCCCTCCACGGTGGGCACGGTGCGCTCCTGCCTGGTGGACGTCTGCGTGGGCTACCAGATTTGCCAAGCCGACACCGTCACGGGAGACACCGCCTGGACCGATTGCAACGCGGAAGACTACAACGTGGAAATTTGCGACGGCCTGGACAACAACTGTGACGGACGCATTGACGAAGGCTACTTGAACCCCGCCAGCGGACGCTACGAAGACGATGCCAACTGTGGTTTCTGCAACAACGACTGCTCCCGTTACTGGACGGCCGAACTGGATCATGTGCTGGGCGTCTGCGATGTCGACGCCCCCGGCATGCCAAACTGCGTCATGGGTTCCTGCCTGACCGAAACCGAAGGTGGCCAAATCTACGAATGGGTGGACGAGAACACCGATCCGGATGACGGCTGCGAATGCCGACGGCGCTTCGGCAACATCGACGAAGATCCGCCGGACTTGATCGACTATCCAAGTCCCGCTCTGGAATACGAAGACGAGAACTGCGACGGCGTAGACGGTGTGGTGACCCGGGCTCTGTTTGTGCGCGCGGGCAGCACGAACGGCGACGGCAGTCTGACTCGTCCTTTTGGCCACATCCAGGAAGCCATCGACATCTTCGCCTCCTCCGGCAAGGCCTATGTGCTGGTGGCGGAAGGCCGATACGACGAGGACGTGCAGCTTGTGGCCGGCCTGCAACTACACGGCGGCTACGCCCCGGACTTTCGCGATCGAGACGTGCTGCTCTTCGCCTCGGTGATCATGGGTCGCGAAGCCACGGCCACCCTACAGGCCGACAACATTCAGGGCCAATCCACCCTGGTCTCCGGCTTCATCATCAGAGGGCGGGACGTGGCCGAACAAACCCCCGCCGGCACGCCGGGCACACCCTCAGTCGCCGTGGCCATTCGGGACTGCGACGCCGCCTTGACGCTGCGCTCAAACCGCATCGAAGCCGGCCTGGGCGGCGCGGGCGGTCGAGGCAGTTCAGGCAACGCCGGTTATGGCAGCCAACAAGACAGCCTTTTGGATGGCGGCGCGGGCATCCAGGGTCGACGCGCGGGTGGTCCTTGTCCCTCGAGCTCGATCAACCCCGGCGGCCGGGCAGGCAGCAACCTGGTTTGTGGCTCAAGCAACGGACAACCGGGCGGTCGCACCCTGTGCCCGGTTTGCAGCCCACCGAGCAACCTGGGCAACCAGGCTGAATATACCTCCAACGATCACGGCAACGGCCTGGGTGGATACGATTGGCGTTTCGACGACATGAGCGCAAGCACCTGCAGCCACGCCACCGAATCAGGCTTTCCCGGAACCATCCAGCTCAACGTCGGCGAAGACGGAAGTGATGGCCTGGATGCCGACAACGGACTTGGCGGTGCGGGTGGGACCGGTGCCCTGGGCTCCATCGCCCAAGGACGCTGGGTCGCCGACGAACTGGACCCGGCCATCGCCGGTGGTTTCGGCTTGGCCGGAGATGGCGGTGGCGGCGGTGGCGGCGGCGGCGGCACGGCCTACTTCTTCAACACATGGGACGATTGCTC
>JAGLDW010001324.1 GCA_023145395.1 Lentisphaeria bacterium
TGCGCAAGAGGCGTTTAGCGTCTGCCTGCTGCTGACAGCTTTGTTCCTCTTCATTGCTCAGTACTATCGGTCGCAGTTACTCCACCTGGAGTCCGTGAAGAGATATCGCAAGGTGTTGTCAGAGAGCGAGAAACAACAGGAATGCCTACAAGAGAATGAACGGTGTCCAAGTTTCGCGAACAAGCGGAGGCTTTGCGGTCGCGAGGCGAACCGTATGGGTGGCAAATCGCGCTTTCGATTTTTCCCGTGTACTGGATATCGAACGAAGGGCCCCGGAGGCCTTCAGAAGGCCGCCAACGGGCCTCTGGCGAAGGTCTGACTGGCGCGATATTGCGTTTTTTTGCCGGGGCACAACACCTTTATATTCAACGCGTTATGGCTTGCAAGGAGTGTCTTGTCTGGTACATTAGTCTCTGGCGTCCAGTGACTTGGAAAACCGGAGAACAGTGCCATGTCAGAGACCCCAACGAAGAGCCCGACGGCCGACACGATCACCAACGTCTTCTTCGAGCCGTTGCGGGATGCCTTGTCTTTCTCTGAGCACACCAGGGAATGTCCGCGCTTCTCGGACTGGGCGCATCTCAGAGCCGGTGTGGGTCGGTGCTTGGAGCGGGTGCAGAGTGGACGCGATTGGATCCAGCAATTGTGGCACGAGTTCTCGATGAAGCTGGGAGTCTCCTGCTTCTTCGAGAGCCTCGGAAGCACCCGGCGCCTGGAACTGGCGCAGGAAGTCAACGCCAGGATCGCCAGTCGTTGCGACACGGATGCCGGGGCAAGTGACGATCCGTTTTCCGCGCATCCGGAGCTCAAGGACTTTGGGGTCTATGCTGCCGACGGCCACTATCATGCCTGTTCCGCACACGAAGACGCAATCGAGGGGAAGCGCTATGCGGTCGGACACTTCTTCGTCGCGAACCTGCGGACCCAGTCCATGCGTCATCTGGATGTTGCCCGGCCAAAGCGGAAACGAGAGAACGACATCACCGCTCTCAAGCGACTCAATCCGGAAATCCTGCGGATGGGCGAACCCAAAGGCCGGAAGGTGTTGATCGCCTACGATCCTGCCATCGTCGATTTTGTGCAGTGGTACAACTGGAAGCAGGCCAAGGGCATCTACATCGTCACAAGAGAGAAGAAGAACATGGCGCTCTACTGTTGTGGGGAACCGGATTTCGATCGGGACGATCCCCGCAACAACGGTGTTGTCTCCGATGAGTGGGTCGGACACAGCCACGGCAGGATGATACGACGGATCACCTATGTCGATCCTGTACACGGCAAGACATATCGCTTCATCACCAACGAGATGACACTTCCGCCGGGACTGATCGCGTTTATCTACAAGAGACGGTGGGACATCGAGAAAATCTTCGACCAAATGAAAAACAAGCTCCTGGAGAAGAAGGCTTGGGCGAAGAGCCCGACGGCGAAGTGCCAGCAGGCCGCGTTCATGTGCTTGACTCACAACCTCATGTTGATTTTTGAGCGGACCATCGAGGAACGGGAAGCGATCACCGACGAAAAAATCAGGACAAGAATGGCCGCCAGGCTATTGGGGGACGCCGACAAGGCTGAAGCCGCGGGAAGACAGATGAACCCCATGCTGCTGGGAGTCCGTAGAAGCGTCCAGAGAAGTTTGCAGTTCATACGCTGGTTGCGATGGGCGTTGAGTCACGCGGCTTCGTGGCGGCCCGCCATCGACGAACTGCGCCCACTCATGGCCCAATACATGACGTGAAACTTGGACATCGTTCTGAGAGGGGGATGGGGACAGGTAAATTGTGACGGCAGGACATGCCCTTTCCCTTGCCACGCGGTCTTTTCGGGTATACTATTAGATAAGAGCGTATATATAAGTCATATGTGTTTCTGGATGGGAGGAATGACGATGCCACGATTGCCACGGATCAAGCCGACAACGGGGACTTACTACCACATCACCAACCGGATTGCCGGGATGCCGGGCGAATTTCTGTTCGGTGATGTGGAGAAGCAGAAACTGGTGGACCTCATCAAGAGACTGGGTCGGTACTTCACGGTCGAGGTGCTCGGCTTCCAGGTTATGAGCAACCACTACCATCTTGTCTGTTACGCTCCGGAGGAACGTCCCGACAGCGACACCGCTGCCGAACGGCACAACCGGTTCCACGAAGACAGCGGGAAGGCAGCGATCCGGCCCGATGACCCGAAATGCGCGGAGATCGCGGCGCAGATGCGCGACATCAGCTGTTTTGTCGGTCGACTTCAGCAGCAGTTCACGTGCTGGTACAACCGGACCCGGCCGCGACGCAGGCGGGGTATCTTGTGGGCAGACCGCTTCAAGAGCGTCGTTCTTGAGCGGGACACAGCCCTCTGGAACTGTCTTTGCTACATCGAGCTCAACCCGGTGCGCGCGGGAATGACAGTCGACCCCGCCGACTATCGGTTCGGCAGCTGGGGTGAATGGTCGGCTACTGGGAAGCATCCGTTCGGCCGCAACCTTGAGCGTCGTCTACCTGAATACCAGGGCACTGAGGCACGGGCGCGGGTTCTGGAGGATATCAGGCGACAGTTCCGCGTCGAGTTTGCCAGAATTGTTGCAGCGGAGACCGGACAGAGCACCGCAGACATCGAGCAGGCGATGGCCGACGCCGATCGTGAGCCGGTGTTCACAACCCGTCTCGACCGCCGGGTGCGCTACTGGACCGACGGCGTAATCATCGGCAGCAGAACGTTCGTGCTGGAGATCGCATCGGCCTTCAGGAGCGATCCCGAGAAACACCGTCTCGGGAAAACGCCTGCGGGCGAGCTCTTTTCCTGGGCGCGGCTACGAAGAACAGCCTGACGCCTGCTCGTCCTTTTTCCACGCCTCGGAGATCTCCGGCCTCGAAGCTGGATGCGGCGCCGCGCCCCGAATAGGTGTCCTCTCCCAAAGCCAGGACGACGGCAACGCATTTCCGACCGTTACGTCTGCAGAACACAACCCCGAGAGCTCTTACCGGTCCCGGTCAGACGGATAATCTCAACACGTCCGTCTGTTTCCT
>JAGLDW010001325.1 GCA_023145395.1 Lentisphaeria bacterium
CGGCGTAGGTCATACTCCGCATGGGGCCCGCCGCGACTGGCGAAGTTGCGGAGCAAGTAGGTGCGCCGGGCCCCGGTGCACCAGCGTACCCAGAAGACATGGTGCACTGGGGCCCAGCGCACCTACCCGGATTGTGCATGTCCATGCTGCGCAGAATATGTGCCAGGAGTCTCCACAGGAACGCACCGCCACGGGCGATGCGGCCCTGTGGAGTGTTCGACGGTTCATCGGAATGATGGGCCGAACACCCCAGGTTGCGCTTCACGTACGCATGCACGCGCGTCACGACAGCATGTAAGCCGTCGTGCTTGCGTTTGCCCGCGTATGTTGAAGCCTCGAAGTTCACTCTTGAATCATTTCTTCTTGTTGCTGTTCCAGATTTCCGTTTCCGGTTCGACCGTGTCGTTGCCGGAGGGGTCATTCCGCGTGGCTCATCGAAGACACCACGCGGAATGCGCCCGTCGGAGTTAGCTACTGGATGATCAACTGGTACTCGATAACAATCGCTTCACCGGGCTCCAACTCGCCGAGGGTGTAGTCGTTAGGAGCAGCACCTTCCGCAGGCAGGATGGCGGCGTTGTTCAGCGTGAGGGTCAGCTTGTCCGGCGTGGTGGTGGTGACGACGCCGTCACCGTCGGCTGCGTTGGTGAAGTAGATCTCGGTTCCATCGACACCCGCGCGTGCCCCCCCCGAACCTGTGTCGCCAGTTACATACATCCTGACGCCCTTGCCCGCGCCGCCGGGACCGACGGTGGGCCCGCCATCCGCTGAGAAGTCGGGATCGAAGGCGGTCATCGTGGAAATCACATCCTCGATGGTGGTGAGCGTTGCGGAGGCGCTGCCGGAATTGGCGATCGTGACCGTATACTTGATGTACGCGCCGGGAATTGCCTTCGGGTTGGCGGTCCCGTTGAAGGGATCCCATACCGTAGTCACGGTCTTTGACATCGTGATTATGGCGTCCACGACTATGAATGCGTCTGTGTCGGAGTGCGAAGCGTCTCCGGCGGTGTCGCCGCTCACGGTACCGGCGGCGTCCGTGAAGATGATCTGCTCGGTGCCCTGGACCCATGCGTCGGTACTGCCGGCGTAGTTGGCAATGCCGGTGGTGTACTGGGTACCCGTTATCCCGGCTCCACCGTCGCTGACGTAGGCATCTCCAAGAAGGGTCACGCCCGAGACATCACCATCTGTCAGCGTGTTCAGGACGCCTGGATCCACGACGACGTAGACGGTGACCTCGTTGCTGCCTGTGGCAAAACCAAGCTCGTCCACGTGCGTGATCAGGGTGTCGCTGCCAACCTGAAAACCGGCGCCGCCGCCAGCTTCGAGGTAGATCTTGTAGCCTGTGTTACCGTCGGAATCCGCGTCGAAGTTGTCATTGCCAGCGACGACAGTGGCACCGCCAGTTGCGACATTCGCAGCCGTCAGAGCCACATCGATCACATCGTTTCCATCATTCGTCACAGTGAAAGTGACGTAGGGGATGGTTTGCCCAGGAGACACGCTGGTCGGGGTACTGTCGGTCTCATTCACGATGATCTTGATCTCGCGATCGACCTTGAAGGTCACAGTCGTCGGTGAAGGCACCGGCTGCGGGAAGCCGCCGACTTCGTACGTTAGCGTGACGCTATTCGTCACGTCCGTGCCTGCTTCCGTGATCGCGAACGCATTCCCACTGACCAGCAGCGCGATTGCGAACAGCATGGCTCCAATCATCAGGGGCAGTTGGATCGTCTTTTTCTCGATGTTCATGATGGTGTTCCTTTTGTTCTCTTTCGTTCGTTCCTGGCTCTGTTTGTGTTCGTTCGTCATCATTCTGTGACTCCTTTTTTCTACTTGAGGACCACTTTGAATTCGACTGTGCCCTCGGCACCCGGCTTCACAGGCTGTTGCACAACCCAGCGGATGTGGGTGTACTCGGCCGCGGATGCGATGCGTTCGTTACCGTCTTTGTCTTTGAGGATCAGCTTTTCCGGTGCGGCAAAGGTGTTTCCGCCATCGACCGAGAAGTCGAT
>JAGLDW010001326.1 GCA_023145395.1 Lentisphaeria bacterium
GCCCGCCCTGCGCGTCCGTTGAAGCTTGACGTGGGGTCCGGGGAGCGCCGGTGCTCTCCGGCGGGGTCTGGGGCAGAGCCCATTGTTCTGTCTTCAGGCACTGGCTTTGCGTTGAACTCTTCTCTCCCATAGCCCTGCTAGGCCCGACCCAATCAGCAATTGCGGTTCGACGCGATGCGGGCGAAGGCACGGCGGGATTCTTGGACGAATTGTTCCACTTTTTTCGGGCATTTCCGCCCATCGGCCTGCTCGACTCCTGTGTGCACATCGACTCCGGCGGGACGGACGTGCAGGATTGCGTCCGCGACATTGTCCGCGTTCAGCCCGCCCGCCAGGACCACGGGCAGAGAGGAGTCTGCCACAAGTTTCCGGCTGATCTCCCAGTCGTGGCATTTTCCGGTGGCACCCTCCGCTCCGGTCTCCGGGTCGAACGTGTCCGTGATGTATCCATCGATCCAGGGCGTCGTCTGCCGGACCAGCCTGGCCAGGGCATCGCCGTTGTCACTGCGCACGACCAGACTCTTGATCACCACCAAGCCCGGAGCGCTCTCCCGAAGTTTGCGGAGTTCGCAGATCGGAACTTCACCATGCAGTTGCACTGTGCCCACCCCCATGACGTGGCAGAATCGAGCAATCTCCTCGGCATCGTCGTCGTAGGTGATCAGGACATGGCGTGCCAGCTCAGCCGTGTCCGCGATGATGGCTGCCGCATCCTTTTCCGAGAGATCCTCCTGATTCACGGGCAAATGAAAGGGCCAGCCAAGCCAGTTGACCCCCGCATTCGCGAGCATTAGAGCCTCGCGGGCATCGATGACACCCGCTACCTGAATGGGGGGAGGAGACCAGAGGGAAGTCGTTGTCAAACACCATCCTCCTCGATCATGTGTTTGGCCAGAAGCCGGGCGTAGTCCAGTTTGGCGATGCGCACGTCGATGGGACAGCGGTTTTCGCCAGGCACTTCGAAGTTGAACAGCCCTGTGTAGCCAATCTCCCGCAACGCGATCATTACCTGGGTCCACGGGACCGTGCCGCGTCCGTAGGGCAGCATGTGGTCGTCTCCAGCTCCCAGATTGTCGGCAATATGCAACGCCCAGAGCCGGTCGCCCGCCTGGCGGATGAAGTCGGGATTGTCCACTTTCGAGAGATGGGCATGGCCCGTGTCCAGGCAGTAGCCCACGTTGTCCGCATTGACGCCCTGGACGACTTCGGCCATCTGCTCGAAGGTTGCGAAAGTCATGGCATGTCCAAGGTTTTCCAGGCAGATGCGGGTCACTCCGCCACGCGCGTGGTCGGCCACACGCCCCACTGCTTCCAGCCGGCGCGCCAGAATGCGCTCGGGCTCCCATCCCGCCGCCGCCAATTTCTGCCCGCCAACGTGCAGCACACCCGCATTGACACCCAAGGCGTTGAAGAGATCCACCCAGCGCTTCATGTCGTCCATGGCCTGTTCGAACTCCGCATCGTCCGCCGGTGCGATGTCCGCAACCTTTCTCCCCTCGAGATCATCGGGGCGGATTCCCTTGGTGCAAAGGTAGAAATGTCCCTGGGGAAAGCTCATTCCGCACTCGGCGGCCAGTTCCCGGAACTCCGCGCCGACCTTGTCCGGAGCACCCATCTTGAGCAGGTCGTGGCCATGCTCGTCACTGAGTTCGCAGGTTGACCAGCCATGCGCGCCCATGGTCTTTGCCATGTCGGCAGGCGAGGATTCGACTAGGTAGCTTGTCCACATCGATGGATTCATGTACGCGCCCTTTCCCAATTGATTTAAACAGAGATTGTACTTTATGCCGCATTCCCCGCCGCATGCAATCTCATTCAGAGATAATTGATGGAACTTCGCAGTCATCGTGGACAACGGATTCAGGGACACTACTGTGGTGCACAGCTGAGATCGTCAGCTAGGAAGGAATCGGGTACGATGTCCACACATGTTTTTGCCCTTTTGAAAAATGCTGTGTCCGACCAGGCGTTTCCCGGTGCAGCGTTGGCCGTGGGAAGCTCTTCGGGCCTGTCGTATACCCTTTGCCATGGGCATCATGAGTACGCGTGCACCCGGCGGGTGCGTGCCGACCATCTGTTCGATCTGGCATCGCTGACCAAGGTGGTGAGTTCCACCTCACTGGCCATGCGGCTCCATGATACTGGACACCTTGATCTGGACGCACGGGTGATCGATCTTCTCCCCGCTTTTCTGGAGGGCATGGACGGGAGCCCGGAGCGTGCGCAGGTCACGATTAGGCACCTGCTCGCGCACTGTTCGGGGCTGCCCGCAGGTAGGCGTTTCGATCTTGGAGCACCTGTGTCTGCACCGGAGCGTCTCGACACTGTGTGCAAGAGCCCGCTTCGCTGCGCCCCAGGAACTGAAACGGTGTATTCGGACATCGGGGCGATTGTTCTTGGCGCACTTTTGGAACAGATCGGCGACGCCCCGCTTGATGCATTGTTCGAGAGAGAGGTGTGTGCTCCCCTGGGATTGACGCGTACTCTCTTCCGTCCGACGAGTATCCCCCTGGCGGAGATTGTGCCGACGGAGTGCAGCGCTGCTCGCGAGGGCCGCGCCTGGCACGGAGACGTGCATGATGAGAACGCACGCTGGCTCGGAGGGGTGGCGGGGCATGCGGGACTTTTCTCGACGGCTTTGGATCTTGCCCGCTTCTGCCAGGATCTGTTGACCTGCCGACTTGGCGGCACGGGGCGGTTGGCGAGTGCGGAGACCGCGAGACTGTTCACGCACCGGGCGGAGCTTGTGGCGGAGAGTTCACGATGTCTGGGCTGGGACAGCCCGAGCTCCGGGTGCTCCGGGGGGCATCTGCTGGGCGCGCACAGCTTCGGACACACTGGCTTTACCGGTACCTCTCTGTGGCTCGATCCGGATGCCGATCTGTATGTTGTGCTGCTGACGAATGCAGTCCATCCGCGACGCGAACGCCGCCGACATGGCTTCTTCGCCTGGCGACGGCGGATTCACACCGCCGTGTACAAGGCGCGCGGCTATGGTTCCGCCCGCTGAGCCATTCTTGTGCGGACTCCGCAATGATAGTGGTGCGGGACGTCCCGGACCGCGAGTCAGCGCGCAAGGTTCACCCTCGGTCCCGGAGGTCCCGAGCCACTCCGCAAAGCACAGCCCGGTCTGGAGACCAGGCTTATTCAAACGTGCAGGTGCGAAGCGCGTTGGCTATGCAGAGCACGTCTCTCATTTCGGGCACGTCGTGGACACGCACCATGTCCGCGCCGTGGAGCACGCAAGCTGTGACGGCGGCGGCTGTTCCCCAGACGCGGTCCGCCGGGCGCGCACCCCCCATCGCCACCCCAATGAAGGATTTTCGCGAGGGCCCCATGAGGACGGGTCTGCCGCTTTGGCGGAATCGCGCCGTCGCGCGAATGAGCAGTAGGTTTTGTTCTGCGGTCTTCGCGAAGCCGACGCCCGGATCGACCATCACATGGGTTTCCGGCAGGCCTGTGCGCTCCAGTGCCTGCGCCACCATTTCGTCAAGCTCGCGGGCAATGTCCTCGACGGGATCCGCGTAGTCGGTGAGCGTCTGCATCGTCTCGGGCGTGCCTCGGGAGTGCATGAGGATCATGCCCGCCTCGGCATCCCGCACGACTGCATGCATGCCCGGGTCCGCGCGCATGCCGCTGACATCGTTGACGATGCTGGCGCCCTGCTCGAGTGCGGCGGCGGCGACTTCTGCTTTCGTCGTGTCGACGCTGATGGGAAGGTCGAGCGCCTCGCGCAGTTCGCGGATCACGGGAACAATCCGCCTGCACTCCTCCCGAGCCGAGACAGGTGGCGCGCCCGGCCGCGTGGATTCGCCACCCACGTCGATCATGTCCGCGCCCGCTGCGGCCATGGCCAGTCCGTGGGCGACCGCGTCCTCGACGGCTGCGAACTCACCCCCGTCGGAGAACGAGTCGGGGGTGACATTGAGGACCCCCATCAGCAGCGCCCTCTGGCCAAGCTTCATTTCTCCGTCACGGTGTCGGAAGCGCAATGTTTCCACAGTGGTTCCTCTCTGTGCGGCGACCTTGCCACACGGTAGCGCATATGATAGGTTCCAGCAGAAGCGTCGGACGGTCCGGCGTTCCATACGGAGAATCTGCTCCATGCCGAGTACCGTCTTTCTTGATACGAATATACTTCTCTACGATCCAGACGCGATTTTCCATTTTGGGGAACAGGATGTTGTGATCCCCATCGAGGTACTCGAGGAGGTGGAGGATGTCAAGCACGATCCCAGCGAGACCGGGCGGAACTCCCGTCGCACCGCCGTTCTCATGGACGAACTGCGCACGCGTGGTTCGCTGGGCAAGGGCGTGCAGCTCGACAAAGGGGGTACTCTGCGTGTGCTCTGCGACTCGCCCGGTTCGCGCGGAGACCTGCCCGCAGTGTGTCGGGGTGGCGGCGCCGTGCCGAGCATCCTGCGCGCAGCACTCCGAATGATCCGCGAGAATGAGAGCGCCGCACCGCTCATCGTGACGAAAAACGTGAACTTGCGTCTGAAGGCCGATGCCCTCGGAATCGCCGCGAGCGACTACGACGTGGATTGTGCGCCGGGCATCGAGGAGTACCTGGGCTGGCACGAAGTGGAAGCGGACCCCGCATTGGTGGCGCACTTGCGCGAAGGGCTGAGCATCCGTCTGCCCGATCTTGATGTGCACCCGAATGAGTACGTGTTCGTGCGGGACCGCCGGGATGCCAAGAGCGCGCGCATCGGGCGGGTGGCCGCCAATGGCCTCGATGTCGTGCCACTGCTTGACTCCTGCAGGACGATCTGCGGAATCCGCGGACTGAATGTGCAGCAGACCTATACGATCGATGCGCTCCTCGCGGAGGATGTTCCACTGGTCACCCTCGCGGGAAAAGCGGGCACGGGAAAGACGCTGCTGGCCATGGCGGCAGGACTTCGCCAGGTGTTTGCGGACGACCGCTACCAAGGGGTGGTTGTCTTCCGCCCCACCATCGCCG
>JAGLDW010001327.1 GCA_023145395.1 Lentisphaeria bacterium
GCATTCACGGCGACGGAGTCTCCGTAGTCGTACTGTTCGGTGATGACCCGGTCAATTTCCGTCCAAAGGCGCGACGCATCTGGTGCTGCGGGGTTTTGCACCAGAAGACTCATCCCCTTCTCGAACATTCGCATGGTCTTCTCGAACTGGTTCTCCAATGTGTAGTGGTGTGCCAGATCGACGTAATGGTGCATGTTGTCCGGATGCTCCTGGATCTGTTGGAGGTAGTACTGTTCGGTCAGACTCTTCATCTCCACATCGATGCGGTTGGCCTTCGTGTCCGTGGAGAGCTCAAGCGTCTGGGATGCCTGCTGGCGATTCTTCATGCGAAACGCAACTTCCACGGTGCCTGGTTTCAGCCCTTCGAGGAGCAGTGGCGTGCGACCCATGAACTCCCCATCCAGGAAAACACTTGCGCCAGATGGCCGGGAGTCGCATTGGAGCGACACTAGGTTGCCGGGACGTTTCAGTTCGATGACGATCGAGTCGAGCTCGGGTTGGTCGTGGGATAGGGTGATGGGAGCATCGTCGAAGCCGCTGTGGCGAAGTGTATAGCTGATCGTGTCCGTCTCGGGCCGAGGGATAGCCAAAGGCGTGACGCCGAGGATCTCTTCGCCTTGCCATACTGTGGCACCTGGCGGGACACTGTCCACGGAGACGAATTTCGGCTCCGAGCAGCCCCACAGCAGCAGAAGGCCCATCACAACTGGGAGGATGGCGGCAGACCGCTCCCCCGCACTACTTGTTCGACTTGCCATAGGGAGTTCCGGGGTTGGACTCTGGAGCCGTTGCCAGAGCGGGGGCGGGCATGTCCGAGACGCTGGATACACGCACTTGGGCAATCATCATGCCGTTGTCTTGCGTCCAGAGAGCGAAGTGTCTGCCAGTGAGAGGGGAGGGGTCGCGCACCGAGCCGACCGGAACGCCATCGACCCAGTAGCTGAGTTGGTCGCCATGCTTGCGCAGCTTCACGTAGAACCAACGACGGTGCGTAGCGCTCACGCGGGGGATCACCACACTGCGGTTTTCGGCCAGGATGCGGATGCCCCGCACGATTTGTGAACCCCGGTCGTCCCAGCCACCGAATAGGAAGGAGTATCCACTGCTGATGTCTTTCCCGTCCGCGCAGATCACCGCATTGAGATTGGCCACGTATTCGTAGCGCCTACCTCGGTCCTGGTCCATTTTGGGCCCTGCAAAGAACTCGATTGTCACATCGTCGCCGTGCAGTCGCTTGTTCCAGAGACAAGCGGTGCCGTGTCTGCGCACGCCGGAGAAGAAGGACCAGCGCGGGTCGCACTGCCAGCGGTTCGTCACCCGCCACTCGCCTGCGGCAGGTAGCCAGTCTGATGGCGCCTGTTTGAAGGAGTAGGTCCGGACACCCGCGGCGCAGACGCGCACGGCTTCTGCCCAGGCGGCTGTGCTGCCGCGCCCCACACGAACCACGCGGCACAGGCCCAGCAGCTCGTCGGGAAGCTCCAGTTGCCACGCGAGCGTGCCATTGAACCAGGCGAGGAGTCGGTTCCCCCGTCGTGCGAGCATGAGTGTGCGGATCTCGGACACCAGAGGCAGCGTGCGTTTTTCCCCCCGGCTCGGCGCTAGCTCAAGAGTCTTTCCGTCTTCGCTTCGGGAGAACAGCACTTCGAGAGGAGTGCCGTCTTTACCGTTTTCTCCCAGAAAGCCCACGCCCCAAGGTGTTCTTCCAACCTCGGAGTCGAGCGCGGTGACATCGATGGACACCTCCGCATCCTGCCAGATATCGGATCGGTGCAGGTACAGGCCATGGGGATGGCGTCGCGTATACAAGGGCACCCACTCCACCACGGGGCTGTTCCAGTTCTGCATGCTTGCCTCGTGGCTGAAAGTCGCAACGCGGTTGACAATGGGAGGGAGAGGAAGCTCGGGGCGCAAGGATACATTTCTGAAGGTGTTCTCGGGTTCTGCGCCAAAGGCGGAGAGACCGCTGGCGACAATAGGACATTTCGTTGTGTAGGCGACGATTCGCGAACCGACCCGGACCCATACCTCGCTTCCCAGCGCCCGCAGTTGCACGTGGTCGCCAGCCCGTGGGAGGGGGCACCGTCCCTGGTCAAGTTCCGTTTTCTTTCCCGCCCGTTCGACAAATAGAGTCGCTCTAGCGCTGTCGCCATCGCGGACCAGTTCGAGCACCACGCTGTCGGGACCTGCGCGCCGGGATGACAGGCGGAGGGGAATGTTCAGATCCAGTTCCGCGGACAACTCCGCATCCAAAAGAGAGTTTGCCAGCGTGATATCCCCGATTTCATTCCAGACAGGTGCTGTTTTGGTGGGGCGTGCCCCAGTCGATTCCACCCTCGCCGCGGAGGGGGCAAGTGTCACACTGTCGGTCCCGTGTACTTCAAGATCATCGAAAACCACACCGCTGGCGCCCTTGGACCAGAGACAGATGCGACCTCCGAGCAGTGGGTTGGGATCGACAGTCCGTATCACCTCATGTCCGTCGGCCTCGACCGTGATCAGACCGCCCAGCATGCTCACGCGAAGCACAGTCCACAAGTTTGGAGGGAAATGCACGTTGGTCCTGGCAAGTTCCGTCCGTTCGCCGTTCGCGAGCCGAGAGAGAGTGAGTGCCGCGGTTCCTTCCTCGTCCTTTCTCCACAGCGTCTCGTAGGTGTTGTCGTCATCTCGCCAGCAAGTTTTCAAGCCGAAAGCGCTGCCGGAGAGCGGGTGGGCGGCGACCCGAACCGTGTAGTTGCGCCAGAACCACTCGCCCGCAGTCGCAAGAGCGTCTTCGCCCTGCCCGAGAAAGGAGAAGGGATTTGCGCTGCGGATGGGATTCTGCAGTGCGTGTACCGTCCAGTCCCCGCGAGGGCGTTCCCATACGCCGAACTCGTCCTTGCCATGCATGAAGTCGTCGGCGAAGAGCAACTGCCCCACCCGCTGATAGGCGATCTTCTCTGGCGTGGGTGCGCCATCCTGCGTTTCCCAACGTGAAAGACGCCAAAACTCGAGCGGACAGTTCGCCATGGCCACGCGGGCCCCGTTCAAGTAGGCGGCAAGAGTGCCTTTTGTCTTGGCGATCTGGATTGTAGACCCGGATGCCAGGGCGTTTTCTCCCCCCGAAGCGGATGCCAGCACGCGTGGCTTGCTGGCATTGGTCTGTTCGCTGATTTTGACGTCCGAACCGTCGAACGTGACGGCCAGGATGCGGCTTTGTCCGAAGAGGCGCATGCGCAGGCCCCCCCCTGACGCCATGGCGTCACGAGTCAGGTGTATGGTCTCCACATAGGAACTATGAAGGCGGTGGCGTTCCGAAATCACCTTCCGCGTGTGCTCGCCAGGGACGGGGAGGGGTGCTTCCTCCTTGTCGGAAAGTCGCCGGAACAGCAGCAGTGCGCAGAGCGCGAACAGAAGGAGAATGCCTGTGGTGATGGCAATGTTCAGAGCGCGTCCGGAGTCGAACAGGTGTGGGTGCTTTTTCCCCTCGAGAGGTTCGTCCCCAACTTCCTGCTTTTCATCCGAGAGGAGCAGTTCCTCTTTCGCATCCGCTGCGGGCGGTTCACTCCCCACCTGAGGGGCGGAGGCGGATTGCAGATTGTCGGCCGACGGAGGAGGGGCCGGAGTTTCAGTCGGTGCCACAGCTGGTGCGCCGTGGTCCCCGCGGGAGGGGGAGATAGGGGGCGATGGGAGGGGGCGAGGTGTTTCTGCAAGAGCTTGGACGAAGTCGGCGGAGGTAGAGAATCTATCGTTTGGGTGTTCGGATAGTGCCCGGCGAAGCACGGCTGCGCCCTCCTGCCCCAAGTGACTCTCCCAGTCGCCGCACTGTATTGGCAGCTTGCCGGTGACAAGCTCACAGAAGAGAGTGGCCAGCGCATACTGGTCGGAGAGCCGTTTGAACTCTCCGCGCTGACGTTGCTCGGGTGCCCGGTAGGGAGTCTGGAGATATGCGTCGACCGGTTGGCCGAGGGCTGCCAGCGATGCACACAAGTGGGCGCCGATGCCTGAATCCAGCAGCACGGTTCCATTCGCCCCCAGAATCACGTTGGATGGCTGCAGGCTGCCATGGGCGATTCGCGCCCCGTGCAAAGCGTCAAGTGCTTCCGCAGTCTCGGCGCACGCCTGCACCGCTTCGGGGTTGGGCACCATGCCACGCGGAAATGTCTTTCGCCATGCATCCAGTTGCAGGCCGGGAACGAAATCCGAGACAAGAACCTGTGCGCCCTCATCGACACCCGTGGTTTCGCGAGCCGCATCGTCGAGTTCCCAGGCTTCGTGCAGGTGGCGAAGGGGGTTGATACGGGGGTGGCGGACGTGTGCGCAGGCTGCCAGCGCCGTCCTCAGTTGGTTGCAGGCGTCCTTGTTCTGGCCCAGTTCGAGCGGCAGGCAGCGCAACACAACTCTGGACTCAGTCACCGTGTCCAGAGCAAGAAAAGAACGTGTGAATACGCCCTGGCCGAGAAACTCCAGCAGGAGATAACGGTCCATGCTCCCTAAGGCCGGGACATCTCCGTTGCTAGACGGGCTGGGGATCTCGTTGGATTCATGCATCGAATGAATGCCTGGTCTTTTTCTCGCGCAGGGCGCGCTTCTGACAGAAGTGAGCCGTCGCCGATGGCGCGGAGAAGTTGGTGCCAGGGCGCGTTATCCGTACTGCCAAATGGAGCGCCTAGAGTGCTGTGTTTCAATCTGTGGCGAGGGCTTAGCCTGCCAATTCGGGCGCAGAATCTTTTCTTTCGGATCCGTCCAACATGGGTGGAACGAGACACGTTGTCCGAATACAGTGAAGAGATGCGAAACTGAGTCGGTGATCGAGTATCCGGCCGCGCCTGTCCATGGACGCTGATGCGAATGAGAAACAAGACCCATGCTCCCCTATTTGGCAACCCAACTGACCCCGTACTGGGGACCGTTCCGACTTCTTGCGTCTTCGACTGTTCTGGCCGGTTTGGGTGGCACGGCTGCAGCCATTCTGGTCTGGGTGTTCCTGCCACGCTACTTCCCCCGTTTGCCCCGTGACCAGGGGAGGCCGTTCGTGAAAGAGGGAGAGGAGGCGAGAGGAAAGCCCACGGGCGCCGGCTTCTTCCTGGTCAATGTCACCGTTCCCCTCGCGGTGCTGGTGGTGCCCCCGTCGTTGCCGTTCCTGGAGATTCTCTTCTGTCTCTATGTCGTGATGATGTGCGGCTACTTGGACGATTGCAGCGAAACGTCGTGGGGACAATTGAAGAAGGGGAGTCTAGATCTCGCGGTGGCCATCGGAGCCAGCCTGGCACTGTGTCAACTCCGGCCGTACACTCTGTGGCTGCCTCTGTTCAAGGGCATCCTTGCGGACGGGAGTTTTTCTCTCTCGCCCTGGATCTTCGTGCCCATAGCCTCCGTGCTCTTGTGGCTGGCCATCAACGCCACGAATTGCAGCGACGGCGTGGATGGATTGGCGGGGAGTCTGACCTTGCACTCCCTCTTCTCTCTAGCCGGTTTCTTGTATCTTGTGGTTGGTCACATCGGTGTTGCCCGGCACTTGCTGATACCACATAACCCGCAGGGCGCGCACTGGGCGATTTTGGTGGTCACTGTCGCGGGAGGATTGGGCGGGTATCTATGGCACAACGCCAAGCCGAGCGCAGTACTGATGGGCGATGCTGGGTCACGCTTTCTTGGCCTCCTTGTGGGGGTCGCTGTTCTTGCCTCTGGAAACCCCGTTCTGATTCTTGTGTGTGCCCCCGTCGTTTTGGTGAACGGCGGCAGCGGACTCGTCAAGATTGCGCTCTTACGGATCCTGAAGCGCCTGGGGTTTGATGCGGCTCCTCCCTCCTCGCACGCAATCAACGCCCCTGAGGGGCATGTTCTGCAGCAGGCAGGGGAGACGAGACAGCCCGTGTTGATCCAGTTGCTGCACAAGGTGCGCTTCCCCCTGCATGACCATTGCCGGCGAAACATGGCCTGGTCGGACCCGCAGGTTCTAGTGAGGTTCATGCTGGTGCAGTCGCTTCTCACTCCCGTTCTGTTTGTTCTGCTTGTGAAATTGCGCTAGTGTGCGGTGCCTCGCCACAGTGCCTCGCAGGTGTGCTTTTCGGAGCCTCGCTGCCTGGAGGGGGGAGGATGGATGCCCACGAAAATCAATGTCACGGAAACTCGGGAGTCATGATGGAGACAACGAGTGCGAATCCGGTGCGACGCGCACTACTCGCGTGCAGCCCCACTGTGGGGACTTGGATGCAGGTTGGGCACCCGGCTGTGGCGGAAGTTCTGTCGGGCGTCGGCTTCGACTGGATCGCCGCCGACTGCGAGCATACGGACATGGGGCCTGCCGAGTTCGTTGCAATGGCCCGCGGCATGCATGGACGCGGCGCCGTTCCTTTGGTCCGCGTGCGCGAGAATGACACTCTCGCCATCCGCCAGATGCTGGACATGGGCGCCCAAGGCGTAATCGTACCACTTGTCAATACTGCAGAGGAAGCCCGGCGCGCAGTGTCCGCGGCGAAATACCCTCCCGCGGGGGTGCGTGGGTTCGCCTTCCACCGCGCCAATGATTGGGGGCAGCGCTTCTCCGAATATGCCGCAACAGCCAATGAGGATGTGGCCGTCATTGTCATGATCGAGTCCCGGCAGGCGGTGGAGAACATTGATCAGATCCTGGCGGTCGAGGGTGTGGACGGGGTGTTCATCGGTCCGTATGACATGAGCGGTTCCTACGGTATGCCGGGGCGTACATCCGACCCAGTGGTCACTGCTGCCTGCCAAACAGTGGCCGACGCCTGCAGGAACGCCGGCAAGGCAGCGGGACTGCACATCGTCTTGCCCGATGAGCAGGCGATAGCCAGAGCTGTGGAAAAGGGATTCTCCTTTCTGGCGGTCGGAGTTGATACCATCTTTCTCGAACAGGCGGCGGCAAAGTCGCTCTCCTGTTTGCGTGCCGCATTGTCCCGCATGTCCTGATCAGTCGCATACAGGAGTCCTTGGTATGAGAGTTGAAGACACCTTCCTCGGACCGTTGGTCTCGTGGATGGGCTCGATCCTCTTCGTGGCCATTTTTTCTGGCTGTGCCGGCACGTCCCGCCAGACTGCCACTCCCCCTCCGCAGCGGCCCTTCCTAGTGAACGTCAAGGCGTTTGGCGCCAAAGGAGACGGCCTGGCCGACGACACCGATGCATTGCAGAAGGCGCTTTCCTATGCGTCTCAAGAACTATGCCGGACTGTGCGGACTCGAACCGGAACGGAGATGGTCTGTCCTGAGATTATTTTCCCGAGGGGAGACTACACCATCAGTCGTCCTCTCCTGCTGGGTGCCGCTACGCGCCTGAGGGGACGGCCCGGCGCCGTCATCCATCAGACGGATCCCAAAGCCGATTTGCTCTATTTCCACAATGTCCAGTTTGCTCTGATCGAGGATCTAGTCTTGGTCGGTGGCAGACGGCAGATGAAGTTTTGGACGGGTGACAACAAGGCCGCGACCATCTTGATCGAGGGCTGCACATTTCGCAGTTCTGGGAGTTTTGCGGTCGAAAATGTTTGCTTGCTCAAGCCCACGGGTCCCAAGACCCGGACCAATCAACTCAGCCCCTACACTGTCTCCACGGATTCGTCCGGAATGCCGACGCTCCGTGTGATGGACGAAAGCCTGGGGAGACGCTGGCACAGTTCCGCCTTTCTCATCGTGCAGAACTCCAGCTTCGACCGCTGCATGCGTGC
>JAGLDW010001328.1 GCA_023145395.1 Lentisphaeria bacterium
ATCGAGTGCCGCCAAGAAGAAATGGCGGCATATCCTCCAAGCCGAATTTAACGAGCACGAAGGCGCACGACCACAAAAGGCATGCTGCAATCGCCAGTATTTGATCCTGTAGTTTCATGTTTTCTCGTTACTGGGTCACCCGAGTTGAACTAAACGCATTCGCGCCGCATAACCCTACTTCGTTCTTGCAGCCATTCTTCTGCCAGCAGGGCGCCACGGAGCAAAAAACGACCTGGCGTCATCACACATGAAATATTGCACACTCATTGCCGGTTTTCATGTTTTGTGTCGTCACAGTCCGGTGAGACGTGGTATTGGTTCCCCCCGCGCGCCAGACATCCCCTGCTGGCCGTGGCTCTGCCGGATGGCGCGCTGCGATCAGAGCCGCGCGCAACGCAAGCGGCTTTCAGACTTGCTGTCCAGAGTCCGCCTCCCGTATTCTGACTTGTGGTGTCCATAACGGACACGGCGGCAGACCGCCGCCTCCAGAAGCTTCTGATTCTCGGTGTCTGCAATGAACGCAGTGGGTGGGGATGACGTGTCAGGAAAACAGTGTGGCGGGCAGGAGGTTTTCCTGACACCCAATTGCGGGTCCATGTCAGGAAAACAGCTTTGTCGTTCGGTGGTTTTCCTGACTGTCAGGAGTTGGATCTGTGTCTGGAAAACACTTTTTGTGGAAAGACCATCCAGGGGAGATGTGAGAATATTCCCTAGAAAGGTTGCATTAGATAGCTATCGAATGTATGTGTGTTGGTTGATCTATGGTGATGAGCATGAAGGAGTCTGGACATGTCTGGCATGGGTTCGATGGGCGGAGGGATGACGGGACTGGGGACGAGTCAGATGTATGCGCGACTGGTTTGCGAGCTGGTTGTGGGCTGTGTGAAGGTGGTCGGAGCCGCAGGCCGGTTTGTTGCGAGGGGTATTTCCCGCAGCGGAGAACGCCTCGCTGCGCCTGCATCTCTGTGCGCTGCGGGCGGTGTTCGACAAGATGCTTGGAATGGAGATCACTGCGGGGATTGTGCACGCGCCCCGTCCTGCTCCACGACTCCCCGCAACAGATGGGGAATTGGCATTGCTCAGGCAGGCGTGT
>JAGLDW010001329.1 GCA_023145395.1 Lentisphaeria bacterium
CCGGAGACCGGCACCTGCCAGCCGCGATGCGCCGAAGGGGAGTACTACATAGCGGACAACGACAGCTGCGAACACGTGCCCGAATGCCTGCGCAACGCCATGCTCGGCGAGACCAGCGGCGACTGCGAGGGCTGGCCCTTTTACGAACTCAGCTTAGATACCCTCTGCGCCCGCCGGGCCTTCAATATCTGCGACAGCATCTTCGACTGCGGCTGCGCGCACGGGGGATACGCCTCGGACGGCAGCTTGATGGACCGACGGCGCTGCCTGGCGGAGAACTACTTTGCCTGCGATGCTCAACTGGCCCCGTACCCTGAGCGGGTCGCCTTGGGCAAGATGGCGGTGGTGCCCCAGGGGCTCGTCGATTTCGATGCCTATTATTCTATCCCAGCGGGTGTTTGCACCCGCCCGGTGGGCTGGCAGTTCCAACCTTCGGATGAGCTGATAAAAGCCATGTTCGAAGGGGCTGTGCCTCGCGACGGCGAGTGCGCTTATCACATGGACTGCGCCGCGGACGACTACTGCATTCGGGACGAAGACTTCGAGCCGAGCCCCCTCGACCCCCCGTATCGCCTCACCTGCCAGCCCCGCCCCGCGGCCGGTGAATTATGCCAGGACAAGCCCTGCGCAGGCGACCTGATCTGCATGCCCGATATCGAAGGCGGGGGCGAGTCGCGCTGCATGGCGAAGCGGACCGTCGATCAGCTCTGCGGTTTCCATTCCGACTGCGCCGAGGGCTTGTACTGCTACCCGGCGAACCTGTCGGACTACCTGGCGGGGAACACCGCCTTGATAGCCGAACCGTCCTGCCAGAATCCGATGGTAGCGGGAGAGGTCTGCCCGGGCGACGCGTGGCAACTCTACCAGAATATTTTCAACTCTGGCTTTTTTTACAATCCCAACCAGGAGCACGCCTTGGACCTGTGTGGTCCGACCCGTACTTGCCGGGGCGCCAGGCCAGGCAGCGAATTCATCGGCATCTGCGAGGCCTCGACGGCCGAAGGCGAGGCCTGCGACTGGTGTGGCGAGCGCGCCTTCACCTGGGATTACCGGTATATCGATGATCCCTACTGGGGCCTCCTTTGGATGGCGAATGAACACGCCGAGGGTTGGAGATCGACCTGGACCCAAGCGCCGTTCTCCGCTTGCGCAGGGGGGATGACCTGTGTCTACGATTCCGCCGATCCGATCAACCGGGGTCGCTGCGCCAGCCAGGTGTCGGTGTGTCCCTATTCGGAAGAGGAGATCTACGAGGTCGGCGTGGGTGGGATTTGTTCCGAAATCTGCAACGACGGGATCGACAATGACAGGGATGGTCTCGAGTGGACCGGCGACGCAGACCCCGAAGTGACCTACATCGATTGCGATGATCCGGATTGCGTCATCAACGCCAACTGCTTCGAGTACACCTGCGACGACGGCTTAGACAACGACGGCGACAGCCCCGACGGCCTTGCGAACATCGACTGTGATGACTTCGACTGCTGCTACGCCGGGAACAGTGCCTGCAACTACCCGGATCCCGACAACCCGGGCAACAACATCGGCATCGGTCTGTGCAACGAGGCGGGGCAGGACGGGGCCAACTGCA
>JAGLDW010000133.1 GCA_023145395.1 Lentisphaeria bacterium
TCCTTCGCCAAATGCGATCTCGACATGTGCTTCAACAAGATCCGCGAGGAACTGCGCATTCCCATGGGCAACCTACATTTTCCCGGGGGGGATCTTCAGGTCTACAGCGACAGCTACGACCAAGTCGCCTGCAAGCTCATGCAGGGAGGTCAGGGCGACGTGAAGCATTGGGCTTTCAACGATCCGCTCAAGCGCGAGGGCGAGTTTGCGGATGCGCCTCCAGCGCCCGAGGTCTACCGCCAACTGGGCACACGCATTGTCGATCTCCATCCCATGACGGTCATGCAGAATGCCCGCACCTCCGGCGGAGGTAACATCAGCGTCGTGCCCACCCGGGCCGCCACAGTCGGACCGAAGGAGACATGGAAGTCCGAAAAGGTCTCCATCTGGCAGGCGGGCTGTCACGACAACGCCTTTGGCATGCGCCTGACCACGTTCATGATCTCCAAGCGACTCCCGGACAGCGCCGTACCCATGAGCCTGCTTGCGGATCATCCCAATGTGCAGTTCAACTTCTTCCGCCCCGGTGTCGGCGCCTGCGAAGTGGAGATGCACTGACATGTCAGCGAAACAGGCTGTTCTGGCCGTGGCTGCCCATCCCGACGACATCGAGATCACGATGGGCGGCACGTGCCTGCGCCTTCGTGACTTGGGATGGGATGTGCACTACATGAACATCGCCAACGGGTCCTGCGGCACCGCCGTGGATCCGGAGGACGTCATCATTCCCAAGCGTCGCGCCGAGGCCCAAGCCGCCTGCGAACTCGTGGGTTTCACCTGGCACCCCCCCATCGTCAACGACCTCGAGGTCTATCACTGCAACGAGCAGATTCGCCAAGTGCTCGCCGTGATCCGCGATGTGAAGCCCACCATCCTGCTCGCCCAGTCCCCGCAGGACTACATGGAAGAGCATGTGAACGCCTGCCGCGTGGCCTGCACGGCCGCATTCTGCCGCGGCATGCTCAACTACTACTCCGTGCCCGCGCGTGACACGATCACCGACGATGTCACCATCTACCACGCCATGCCCCACGGACTCTGCGACGCGCTGCGCAAACAGCTCAGAGCCGGACAGTATGTGGACATCGCACTCCAGCTCGCTGAGAAGCGCAGAATGCTCGCCTGCCACGCATCCCAAAAAGAGTGGCTGGACGTGAGCCAGGGCATGGACTCCTACCTCGACACAATGGAAGAGTTCGGGCACCAGATCGGCACGCTATCCGGACGCTTCGCATGCGCGGAAGGATGGCGCCGACACAGTCATCTCGGCTACAGCGGTGCCGAAATCGATCCGCTTTCGAATGCGCTCGGGGATGCCTGTGTCATCGATCAGGAATACGAGAAATCGTTGAAACTGTAGGTGGTTCGCGCGCCGACGCCCAATGGGGCAAATTGGCCGTCCTGCCTCAGGCGGCGCAGGTTTGTAGTTCCGCGTTTACGCGGTTGAAATACGAAACTCGCATCCAAATCATGGCTCCACCCGGGCAAGCCGGGCGGCGGCCTTTCGCACTTGGTGAACAGGAGACCGTTCCGTGTCAGATCTTCAAACAGGTTTTTCCCGAGCCGTGATCACTCCTCCTTTGGGCGTGGGTCTCGCCGGCTATTTCAGTCCCCGCCCGAACACGGGCGTGCTGGACGACTTGTTCGTCAGAGTCTGCCTGTTCCGACAGGACGGGCACACCACTGGACTGGTACAGTGGGATCTGCTTGAATCCACTAGCTGGATGGTGGACGAACTCCGCAGCCAGCTCGCCGAGGTGGAAATCGACTACGCGGATGATCTCGTCATCGGCGCCACGCACACGCACACTGCCCCCGAAGTCCGGCTTGCGCGTGATGCCGCACACCATTTCGGCCTCGATTTCGTCCTCCGCCAGACCGTCGCCGCCGTGCAATCGGCCGAGATGAGCTTGGCACCCTCCCGCATCTCCGTCAGCACAGTGGTCTGCAATCCCTTCGCCTTCAATCGGCGGTTTTGGATGAAGGACGGAACCGTGATCACGAACCCAGGAAAACGGAATCCCGACATCGAGCGTCCCGAGGGGGATGTGGACAGGGAGATCACCGTCCTGAGGATCACTCAGGGGGGACGGCTGGCGGGGCTACTTGCCAATATCGTCAATCACACGGACACGATCGGAGGCGACCTGGTCTCGGCCGACTGGCCCGGTTTCCTGGAACGGGAAACGAGCCGCAGGCTTGGCTGGCAAGTTCCCGTTCTCACGTTGGTGGGCGCATCCGGCAACATCAACCACTTCGATGTCACTTCCGAACTGGATCAGGCCAGCTACGAGGAATCCCGCACCATTGGCGAAGGCTACGCGCGCATTGTCGCCCAGGCGATGGAGGCCGAAGCGAGTCCCTGTGAAGGTGCCCTGCGCTCCGCCTCGATGGAACTACCCTTCCACAAGCGGGAGATCTCGCCGGAAGTGCTTGCGCGGGCCAAGGCAGTGATGGCCGAAGGCGAGCCCGAGGAAGGCGTGTTCACCAGCGAGGACTTGGCCAAGGGTGCCCCAGGCGTTCTGCGCTACTTTGCCCAGCAGCTAATCCAGTACGCGGCCGAAGAGGCAGGAACAATCATTCCGTTCCGCCTTTCCGCCATCGCTTTTGGGAACGATCTAGCCATCGTCTCGCTGCCGGGGGAGCCGTTCACCGAGATCGGCCAGGCGATCAAGCAAGCGAGTCCCTTCGCCACCACCCTTGTCGTGACCAACGCCAACGGCTACGCCGGCTACGTCTGCATGCCCGAGTGCTACGAACGTGGCGGCTACGAACCTCTCCCCGTCGAGCATGGCGGCGGCGGACCCGATATGGCGCCCGCCATGATCCAAGCCGCCACAGATCTGCTGACCAGCCTCGCCTGACCCGAATGCAGGGGTATGGTAGCCGTATCGATGGTTTTAGAAACTGCTCGAACGACGGGCGTTTCAGCGGTGTTCGACAGTGGGTTGTAGGAAAGGACGGCAAGATGCTTACTGCAGAGATGGTCAAGGCCCATGCGCTTGAGAGTGGCGCGGACATTGTGGGAATCGCGTCAATGGACCGGTTCTCCGAGCTTCCGGCGCAGTACAATCCACAATCGATTTTTCCCGAGGCCAAGTCCATGGTCGTTCTGGGATTCCGTTTGTTTCGAGGCATCTTCCGGGGCATCCAGGAGGGAACGTTCTTCACAGCCTACAACCTCATGGGCTACGCAGGCACCAAGTGGGTCTTTCAGCCCATCGCCCTGTGGAAATTCGTCAAACTGGTGGAGAATGCGGGCTTCGAATGCGTGCCCATTCCGGACAACTTCCCCTGGAGCAACATTGACGAGGCCAACGCGGACGAGATGGGGCAGGGTTTCATCGATGTGAATGCCCCAGCCTACAAAAACGACGCCCACGGCACGTGGAGCCGTCCCGCCGCGCCGGACCGTCCCGCGCCCGACGTCTTTTTCCAGCTCCGTCTGGCCGCCTATTGCGCAGGACTGGGCGAGGTCGGCTACAGCGGCATGTTCCTCACCCCCGAGTTTGGCCCGCGCCAGATGTTCGCCGCCGTCATCACGGATGCCGAACTGGAGCCTGATCCCCTCTTCGAAGGGGAGCTTTGCGACAACTGCATGGACTGCGTGCGCGAATGCCCCGGACAGGCGATCAGCGACCGCGAGACGACTCGGATCAAGATCGCCGGACGAGAGCTTGAGTGGGCCAAACTCGATTTTGACAAGTGCGCAGTCGCCTTCCATGGTGGGGGTGAGAACGCGGACAACCCCTTCAACGTAAGCGAGAAAGACGAGGAGGGGTTCAACCAGCAACCCTACCCCAAGTCGAAGAGCTACAAGCTTGGCCCGATCCTCTGGAGCGGCCGTGGTTTGGGCGGCATGCGTGGTTGCCAGATGGCCTGCATGGCGCATCTCGAGGAGCAGGGCAAACTCAAGAACACCTTCAAACGACCGTTCCGCCTAGACGCGCAGGACGGTTCTGATTCATAAACGCGATCGGACCCGGGCACCCGCCCCACCGTGTCGCGAGACAGAAAATTTGGAGGTGCAGACCATGCTGACTGCCGATAAAGTGAAACAAATCGCCCGCGAGGCGGGTGCCGACATTGTGGCCATCGGACCTGTGAGCCGCCTGGAAGGCGCGCCAAAGCAGTACGATGCGCGCTATATGCTCCCATCCGCAAAATCGATCATCGCCTTTGGCTTTCGTCATGCCCGTGGATGCTTCCGGGGCATTGAGGAGGGCACGTTCTTCTCCGCCTACAACACCATGGGCTACGCGAGCATCAACTACATCTATCAGCCCTATGTGCTCTGCCAAGTCGCCAGAGCCATTGAGGACGAGGGCTACGATGCACTCCCCCTGCCCAACAACTTCCCCTGGAATGCGGTCAATGTGGGTGGCCAAGGCACGCTGGAGGAAAGTCAGAAAGCCAATCCGGGCATGAGCCGCCCCCCGGCGCCCGGAAAACCCGCCCCCAATGTCTTCATCCAGTTGCGCATCGCCTGCTTTGCGGCAGGACTGGGTGAAATCGGATTCTCGAAGATGTTCCTCTCGAAGCAATTCGGCCCCAGGCAGAGGCTAGCCGCCATACTCACGGACGCCGAGTTCGACTACGATGAACAATACGAACCGGGAACAGTCTGCGACAAGTGCATGGCCTGTGTGCACGCCTGCACCGGAAATGCCATTCCGACAGATCGCATGATCAAGATCCGGGTCGGAGACCGGGATGTGGAGTGGGCCGATATCGACATGAAGAAATGCTCCACGTTCTTCTGCGGGGGAGCACCCGAGAAAAATCCCTTCTGCACCACGGAGGAGGACCGGGAGAAATTTGGCGCCACGGTCGGCGTAGCACAAGCGCACAAGTGCAAGCCCGTGTACATGTACTCCCGCGCCCTTGAGGGTGCCGCCGGTTGCATCCGCGCGTGCATGATCCATCTCGAAGAGCAGGGAAAAATCGCCAGCCAGTTTGAGAACCGCTTCCGCAAGAAAAAGCAGTGGACGATGGAGACGCCATAGGGATCCGCTCCGTCGTTTGCCATTGCCCAGGCGGTTGCCCTGGTGGTGCGGGACATCCCTGGACCGCGAGTACTTGGGCACCATGCGGCCAAAGGAGATTCAAAACGTGAGCGCCAGTGATGTAAAGGGACAAGAATGATGACGACAGGCAGATGGTTTCTGGTGACAGCGATTCTCTCCGTTGGCCTCCTCGCGGCGCCTCGCAGCCCGCTTCGCAACACTGGTTTCGAGTCCGGGGGCAAGAGCGTCGGGAATTGGAGCGTGCCCACATACTGGTCCGGTGCGGTCGAGCCCTGCACGGAGAATCCGCATGGAGGCAAGCGCTGCGCGAAGATCACCACCTCCACATCGCGCGGGCGAGTGTGGGGGCGCATTCTCCACCAAGGCACCATCAAACCCGAGTTCGGCAGGAAAATCCGCTACAGCGCCTGGGTGCGCGGCAACGGCGAGATCCTGCTCGGCGTGATCCGCTACACCCAGAAGACACCCGGCAAACCGAACTATCAGTATCTCTGGCAGGAACCTGTGGTTCAGCTCGGGAACGAGTGGCGGGAAATCGTCTTGGAGTTTCGGATCATGGACCCCAAGATCATTCGCCTCTGTCCCGTCATCGAGGTGCGTGGCGAAGGTGCCATCGCCTATGTGGACGAAGTGGCATACGAGCCTGTCGTGAGCAAGGACGTGGTTGCGAAGATCGCCCCGAATCACCCGCTTGCGACACCGGGTCGATCCACCGGCGTGGTGTTCTCCGCAGAGCGCAAGGGACAGCCTCTCACCGGATCCGTGACGCTCCTGGTCGTGCCGCCCGAAGGAGAGCCGTCGAGCATCGAGCTACCGTTGGACGACAGGGGACAGGCCACCTACCGCTTCGCTCCCAAAATGGCGGCGGCCGATCCCTGGCGACTGGTCTTCCTGCACGGGGAGAGCGGTGCCTCGGCGACCGTCTACGCCGACGCGATGAGCGCGGACGCCTACGAGTCCATGGGCAAGGCCGCAAAGGCGCTCCCCGCAAAGCCGCGACATCTGCTTTTCATCGGGGATAGCCTCAGCGACCAGAAACGCGGCTACAACTACGTGGACAAGATCGGGTACTGGCTCTCCGAGCGCACAGATGGGCAGGGAACCGTCAAAAATGTGGGCGTGGGAGGCGATTACATCTCGCGTGTCTGGCAACGCCTGAACAAGAATCCCAAGAGCTATCGGCTCAACATGTACGAAGACATCTTCAAGCCCAAACCATCTCGTGTCTTCATCTTTCTCGGCCACAACGACAGCAAAGCGAAAAGCACCACGAACTACACCACCCATTGTGTGAATCCAGCGACATTCGAAGAGGAATACCGCAA
>JAGLDW010001330.1 GCA_023145395.1 Lentisphaeria bacterium
TCACCAACAACCATGTCTACCAAATAGGCGACGGCGGCAATGCCTGGGCCGCCATCCAGATCCATCCGGGCTGCGGTGGCAACTGCACGCACGACAACGTGATTTCGCACAACTTGGTGCACGACACACCGCGCCAGGGCATTCGTTTCGACGGTGTGCGCAACATTGTGGAATACAACCGGGTCCATCACACCAACCAGGAGCAGTCCGACACTGGCGCCATTGGCATGGGCTCCCGCGACATTCACGAGCGGGGTAGCATCGTACGCTACAACTACGTGCACGACACGGGTGGCTACAACATGCTCAAACCGGGTGTCTGGGAGTACCCGCACTACTGCTGGGGCATCTATCTGGACGACTACACCAGCGGCGTGCATGTCTACGGCAACATTTGCGTACGCACCTATCTCGGCGGGGTGGATGTTCATGGTGGCCAAGACAACATTATCGAGAACAACATCATCGTCGATGGGAAGGTGTCACAGCTCCAGCTTCAGTCCATCGACAGCCTTACCAGCGGTCGCACCAAGGGGCACCCCGACACCAGCATGTGGCTGATGACCGGCACGGTGATCCGTCGCAATATTTTCTCATATGATGCTTCCTCCGCGCGCTTTATGCGTGGACGCAAGTACGAACAGGTTCTGGCCGAATGCGACCGCAATCTGTTTTGGCCTGGCGAGGGCACAATTCGCATGCAGGTGAAACCTGTCAAGGGCGAAAGCGAGTGGGAGGCCTGGCAGAAGATGGGCTACGACCGAAACTCTGTCATTGCCGACCCCCTGTTCGTAGCACCGGGGAAGGACGACTTTCGTCTGCGCGAGGAGTCGCCCGCCTTTGCCCTGGGTTTCAAGCCTATCCCGGTGGAGAAGATCGGGCTCTACGCGTCCGACGAACGCGCCTCCTGGCCTGTGCCCTACGATTGCTGGCGGGAAACCCATCTCACCCACCCCGGCGGTTTGTCTGATCGGCATCTGTCGGATCGAGCCCGGCGGCAGACGCGTGGCGTCACCCCTGTCCTGACGGCCTTGCCTGTGCCAAAAGCTCCGACGTTGGATGGGGTCATCTCGGCTGGAGAATATCTCGGGGCACCTGTTCCAGTGCGAGAATTGTCCATGGGAGATGGTCATGGGAAACTCCCAGCGGAGTTGCGTGTGGGGTACGATGCGGGTCATCTCTACGTGGCAGTGGCCAGCACTGTGTCAAATGCCGCCAAACTGACGCGTAGCGGGGGCGTATGGGGAAGAGACGATGGCGCGGAGATCTGCCTGCAACTGGAGGGCAAAAAACAGCCGGTGTTCGTGATTCAAGGCTTCCCCTCCGGCACCTTCGAAAGCGTAGGAGATGCTGGAGTGTCGGCATCTCAGGCAAATGCCTTGGAAAAGGCCACACGGTACGCCGCGCGCATTCAAGGCAATAAATGGTGCGGCGAATGGGCCATTCCCTGGCGAGAACTCGGTGTTGCAAGCGGAGTCCCCAGCCAAATCCGGTTCAATGTGGGACTGCTCAAGGGAGCAGAAAAGCAATGGGTTGCGTGGGTCAGCACCGGCGCCGCCCCCTGGAAGCTTGACCGTGCAGGGACCCTAAGACCCGCACGGAAATAACTTTATCCCGCATTGCGCATGCCGACCCTTACGGGATGAGGGCGGCGAGTTGCTCGAGGGACTCCGCTGCGCCGAATCGTATGTACCGCGCGTCGGCGCCTCCCACGATCATGCGGTAGCCCAGCCCATGGACTAGCTGGAACAATTCCACGCTGGGGGCGATGGCGGCTGCGACTTTGCCCGCTTCGAGCGCAGCGTTGGCTGTTTGCTCCATAAGACTGGTGAGCGTGTCGCTTTCCAGCACGCCTGTGCTCATGGATAGCCCGAGCTGCTTCTTCATGTCGTCGGGTCCAAAGAGGAGGGCGTCGATGCCTTCGATGGCGGCAATGTCCTCGGCGTTCTCCACGGCTTCGGGGGTCTCGATCTGGGCCACGATCATGGGTTGGTGATGGTCGCAGTAGTCGGAGCCAAAGCGATCGTAGACGCGCCGTCCGCCAAAGGACCGGCTTCCGAGGGGGGCGAATTTGAGGCCATGCACGATCTTCTCGGCGTCGTCGGTCGTGTTGACCATGGGCACCATGATCATGGTGGGCCCCAAGTCGGCGACGGGGCCGAGAACCGAGTAGTCGTGCCCGGCGACGCGAACCATCGCTTCGACACCGGTGCACTCGGCGGCCCGCACGGCGGAGAGCTGCAGGTCGAGCCGTCCCGCATAGGTGCCGTGCTGTCCATCGATCCAGACAAAGTCCCATCCCTTGCACATGCTCTCGATGATGGTGGGGTCGCCGAGGGAGTTGGCTAGACCCAGGATGGTCTCGCCATTGGCCAGTCGTTCTGCAATGCTCGGTGTCATGATGTGACTCGCATTTTGGATTCTAGATTGTTGATTTCGGATTGTTGCAGGAAGCTGGTCGATAGTGCCGTGCGGACCCTTAGGGTCCGCGCGGAAATAAC
>JAGLDW010001331.1 GCA_023145395.1 Lentisphaeria bacterium
TCGGGAAAAAGTTGCAGCCGATGGCTTGGGCGGTGGCGAGGTCGCCGGGGGCATCGCCGACCATCAGGATGGCATGGGCGGGATAGCGGTTGACGGCGGCCATGGTGAAATGGTCGATCTTTCCACCCAGTTCGGAGCCGGCGATAACGGAGACATATCTTGCCAGGTCGTCGCGATACCAGTCCTTGAGCAGGGCAATGGCCTGGGTTTGGGAGATGACGATGGCATCGGAATTCCCCGAGATCCGCATCAACGCCTCTTTCGCGCCTTGGAAGGGCGGTGGGTCGGGCATGTTTCGGTCGATCTTTTCGTTCAGCTCGACGCTCCAGTCGTAGGCTTTGGCCAGCAGGGCACTGCCCGTCCGCCCGGCTTCCGTTTTGATGGTGGCGTTGCTGAGCGGCTGGCCGGAATCGCAGAATATCCGAAGGGCGGCCGGATCGGGAAGATCGACCTTGTCGCGTGCTTCCGGCCAATCGTTGAGCAATTCAAAGGTCTTGCAGAGGCCAAGAAACCGGTTAAGGCCGCGGAAGGTGGAGTAGAGGTAGACGAACTCGGCGACGGCGCGCACCTGCGGCTCGATGACCTCCAATTTCCAGTGGCGGATGATGGCCGGATGGAAAAAGTCCTTCTGCTTGATTTCCATGGTGTCGAATACGCAGCCATCGGAGTCGATGCCGACGAAGGTTTCGAACTTCGGGAGAAAGTTGATCAGGTCGTCTTTTGTGAATTCTTTCATAAAACCGGTTCCAATGGATGGAAACAGTAGGTCGAGGCGCGGCAGGGGTCAAGCATGGAGCCTTCGCTTCATGTTTTCCAGTGTGGTGAAATTTCCTGCGAGAAGGTGTGTTGGAAAGTAAGGTGCTAAACGAGCGAGACGCTCATTCTTCTCTACGCCGTGTCGCCCTTCCGGAGGGCGCAGGACAACAGCACGCGATTCGCGACATCGTCTGGGTTCTTGGCGCGCTGAAGGGTCATCCGTGCGGCGGCTTTGCCCATCTTTTCCAGGGGTGCCGCGACGGTGGTCAGTATGGGGTCTTGCGGATAGAGGGGTGGCTGGCCATCGCAGCCGATCACCTTTATGTCCCTGCCGGGCTGGATGCCATGCGCCACCAGCGCGTGGCACAAGCCATTCGCAAGATCGTCGGTCGTGGCGAAAACCGCGTCGGGCAACGGATCGCAGGCAAGGAACCGGGGCGCAATTGCGGCGCCGCTTCCGGGGGTGTGGTGTTCGCAGAAGAACGTCATGGATTCCGGGATCGGGACACCCCATTCCTGCTCGAACCCCCAGAGCCGTTGCTGGCAGTATGGCGACACGCCTCGCCCTTCGTAGCGGACACCGACCCTGGCCACGCGCTTGCAGCCAATCTCCTTCAGGTAGCGCGCCGCCTCCGCTCCGCTCTGCCGTGAATCGATCGTCACCAAATCATACCCGCAGGCCTTTGGCCAGACGATCTCGATATCCTGCGCCACCAGCACCGACGGCTGTGCGGGCGGCAAGGTGCGCAGGTCAAGGCTAGGGCAAACGTGCAGGACGGCATCGGCTTTTCCGGTCTCCGTCGCCTTCTGGATCCGCGC
>JAGLDW010001332.1 GCA_023145395.1 Lentisphaeria bacterium
ACGAGAACGACGAAGGGATCATCGTCACGCGGCCTGTGCGCCAGGGGCCGCAATCGCGCTATGTCCGCAAGCATAGTGCGAGACGAGCCCCGATTGCGCGCGATCTACAACTCTCCAAAGAAGTAAACCGACTCTATCGGAATGGTCCGAACTCCGGCGTATTGACCTTTCACGAGTACTACGAATCGCGCTTGCAGGACTTCGACGCCGTGGTGGGGATGCCAAGCCGCACCTGGCTGGTCGGGACGATTCCCCCCGCCGGTCGCAACAATCTGGAACGCTACGCGAGCTGGATGGCTGGTTTCGATCCCGGCTCCATCTTCGACGGTGGCTGGCAGACGCCCATGGGCCGCGAAACCGAGATGCGCGAGTTTGCCGCCGAGTATCGATCGCTTCCGTTGCGCGCTTTCGCAGCGCTGCCGCTCAACGTGGAGCCGGTGACTTGTCGTACGTGCGTGGACGATGGCAACCTGGTTTTCTATCTGGTCAATCGGGCTCCCTATCCCGCACGGGTCCAGATCCGCTTGAGCTCGCAGTCCGAGATCGTGTCCCTGTCCACGGGCCGTGCGCTGGGAACCGGCTCCCTCACGGTCGTGCTAGAGCCGTTTGCCCTACGTTCGTTCCGGGCGAATTTGCCTGCGACCATCGCGGGTGTGTCCGTCTCGATCGCGGATGAGGAACATCGGCGAATGGAAGCAGCCGTGCGTGCGTTGGAGAGCAAGAAAGGAGGGTGGCAACGCGCCGTCGCCGCCGCTGGTCGTACCGAAGTGCTTCACACCTGCGACTTTGGGTCGGCTGTGCTAGGCGAGCTGCCTCGTGGCTGGCGAGTACACCCAAAGGATTCCCCCTGGACCGTCGCCAAGACGGACGAGGGTGGCCGGGCATTGTTCGTCGAGTCGAAGGGTTCTCGTCTCTATGTCAACACGCCCCCCTTTGATCCCGGGTCGCATGAGGCTATTCGAGTCACTGCGCTTCTGCGCGGCACACCCGGCACCCGTGCCCGATTGTTTGTCACCGGTCAGGTGGATGGGGAATTTTGGTCGAAGCAGACAAGAATCGTGCTGACTTCGCAAGCTCGTCCCGTCGTTCTGACCGTGCCCGAGCTTCCTGCTGGCGAGGAGCGCTCTTTCTCCGTCCGAGTGGACATCATGGGAGCCGGTGAGCTTTGGCTTCAGGGATACACGATCACGCCGCACACTGTCAGCCCGCGGGTGGCGACCAAACTTGTCGATACGATCGACGAGGCCAGCGCATTGCTAAACGGAAGACGCTACGCGCAGCTGGAGCGGCTTCTGGATTCGTACTGGGGTCGGGAGGCATTGAGGGGGCAGTAGCGTAGCGAGCGCTCAGTCCTTTCTGCACAGTGCCCCACAACGTTGAAAGCAAGAAGACTGTCGATGAACGAACGCAGACAGAAGACTCTTGGCTTTGTCAGCGCACAGTGCTTCGTGGAAGGCGTTGCGGGCGCCTATCTGTACTCGACAGCCTGTTCGGAACCGACACTCTACAGTTCCACGTACGCCGCGATGACACGGAGCCTGTATGGTGAGCTGAATCGAATGGAGGATGGTGTCCGAATCGATTGGGCAGGCTACATCAACAGCTTCCAGGATGACGATGGGCTGTACCGGGATCCAGCGATTTGGGATCAGGGCTGGTACGCCGGGGATCCGCTGTGGTGCGGTCGTTCCCATCTGACCTGTCATGTGGTCACCGCGCTGGCGTGCCTAGGGGGGAGTGCGCCAAAGCCAATGACGTTTCTCGACCCGTGGCGCGATGCCGACCGCATGAGGAAGTGGCTCGGCGAGCGGGATTGGGGCGAACGCGTGGCTTGGACCGGCAACGAAATCATGAACATTGGCACGCTGCTCCAGTATGCCCGGGACTTTCACAATGATAACGCCGCCGGACGCGCGGTCAGCGCGATGCTGGACTGGCTAGCGGAAAACCATATAGGCGCCGAGACCGGCATTTGGGGTGACTTGGATGTGACTGATCCCGTTCAACGTTCCCAGGCCGTGCAGGCCGCCTATCACTGGTGGCCATTGTTCTTCTACGACGATCGACCGATTCCACACATCGAACGAGCCATCGACACGGTGCTGTCGACACAGAATGCCGCAGGTGGTTTCGGTTGGAACGCACCTAGTTCGTCAGAGCGCCCCCCTAGCAGCGCTTGCGAGGATATTGACTCCATTGATCCGCTCTGCCGCATGATGCAGCGCACTGACTACCGGTGTGACGACATTGAAACCGCGTTGCGACACGCGGCGAAATGGGTGCTGACGAATCAGATGGGTGACGGGGGGTTCGTGTTTGTTCTCGACCAGCCGTTCGAGTACGGACATCCGCAGCTGCGCGGCGAGACGAACCGAGGCGCCATGTTCCCGACTTGGTTTCGCACGCTGTCTCTGGCCCTCATCGGAAAGGCGCTGCCAAACCATCCGTTGGGACAGATCCGATGGACATTCACCCAGTGTCCCGGCATGCAGTTCTGGTGCGGAACGATGGAGGAAGAGGATGGTTGAGGTGGCAGACAGATGCTATGGCGAATTCGATTCGCCGTCCACGCGCTTCTTCACGGCTGCCAGCAAACTCTCTATTTCTTCCACCTGGCAACGCAGTTCGGGCCAATCCGGATCATCGAGATCAAAGCCCGGATATCGGTCTGTGAAGTATCTTTCCGCTAGGAATTCGCAGAGAGGCTGGAAACGCTCGGCCAACTCTGGTTGGCGGCCGTGCAGTTCATCAACCAACTTGACTAGATCGTGCGTCTTGACTAGGAACCAACCGGACCGGATCAGTTCGGCCTTGATCACTTTCTCCAAGATCTCGGCCAATTTGCTTACGCACATGGCATGCGAAATCTCGTGTTCCAAGAGCACGCATACACCCTCTAGGTCTGAGGCAGCGATGAACAACCAGTCCAACGGATTGTTTGAATCAGTCTTGCGAGCCAATGGTGATACCCTCCTCAAGAACGGTGTGGAAAAAATGGTCTCCAATTTTTCGTTTTTCCCGCAACCGTGCCGGGGCAATCGGCAGAAGTGTGAAGGCTGGCTTGGGCCGGATGCTACGCGTGGCCCGTCGAAACTTAACTGCTGCGCGAAGCTGCCGCTCGGCACCCTCGCTGACCAGGCACAAATCGACATCGCTGTCGGGTCTGGCTTCACCGCGTGCATGCGAGCCAAACAAATAGACCGTTTGCAGAGGCATCACCCGGTCAAATGCCTCCAGGCATTCCCGAAGCGCATCCTTCTGGTCGGCCAGGCTTGGGGGCAGGTTTTCAAGCATGAGCTTCATACTAAAACCATACATTGCCGTTCAAATCAAAACAAGATGCGACTGATTCGACGAATACGACCGATCCATATTCTAGAAGGGACACCCAATGCTGAGTATCATTCCGCTTAACGGGACTTGGGACTTTGTGGCGGACCTGGACCCCAAGTACCACGCCAGGCACGATGGCTTCCACCGGCCTGACGCGGATCGACGGCACTGGCTGAAGGTGTCCGTGCCGGGTGTCTGGCAGAAATACGCAGAGCGCTACGACATCTTCGAGGGTGTCTGCTGGTTCTGCCGGGACTTCGATTTGCCGCCGGGTGCGGAGTCCGCAACGACGCGCTTGCGTTTCGGCGCCGTGAACTACCTCTGCCGGGTCTTCGTGAATGGCGAGGAGGTCGGTGGTCACGAGGGCGGCTACACCGAGTTTGTCGTGGCTGTGAGCGGCAAGCTCAAACCGGGCCGCAATCACCTGGCCGTCCAAGTGGACAACCGCGCCACGTCCACCCAGTGGCCACCCTGCCTCGGCTATTTCAACTATGGTGGCATCCACCGAGACGTGACGTTGGAGGTCATGGACGATGCCTGGCTGGATGACGTGGTAGTGCATACCGAGCTTGCGCGGATTGGTGGTCGGCTGACGGTTTCTGGGCATGTGTCGGACGAGTCGTATGGCGCTGCTCCCTTGAGGGTGCGGATGCTGGTGGCCGGAGTGATGACCACGACCATGATCGACTGCAACGGTGCGTTTTCCTGCCACTGCTCAGTCCCCGAGGCTTTCCCGTGGTCGCCGGACGATCCGAATCTGTATGAAATAGCGATCGTTCTCGAACGCGATGGGGAATGTCTCGACACGCGGGAGTG
>JAGLDW010001333.1 GCA_023145395.1 Lentisphaeria bacterium
TCGCCTCTGCCGCTGAAGGGCATCTGCTACGTATTCGACTCGCCAACCCACGGGCTGGTGATGACGCCGGAACAGGTGGAGACGGACGTGCGCCTGATCAAGGAACTTGGCTGCAATGCCGTCCGTTGCCACTATCCCATGGATTCGGTTTTCTACGACGCCTGCGACCGCGCGGGACTCCTGGTCTGGATCGAGCCGACCGTATACTGCTACAATCCACCCGATGGGGAGACGAACACCCTGTTCGCACGATCCGAAAGCCGGACGGTGGCTCAGACCATGATTGTGGAGATGATCGCCACGGCGCGCAACCATCCGAGCGTCGTCATCTACGGCATTGGCAATGAGTGTGGCACGGGACATCCGGAGGCCGAATCCTTCTTCCGGCACCTAGCAGCACTCGTCCGCGAAAGCGACTCCACGCGTTTGGTGTCCTATGCCGCGTTGTACGGCAATATCGGCCCGCTTGCTGACATCGTGGATGTGCTTGGCATCAACTCGTACTGGGGGTGGTACGATAGAATCTGGGGCGGAAAGGGACTGGAGCCGGATGCGGACTCCGCACCGGAATCCATTGACCTGACGCGGATGCGGGAGATGCTTGACGATGCACTGGGGAAGAATCAGGAACTTGCTCTTCTGCTGACGGAGTTCGGCGCCGATTCGGAGCCGGGGAACCACTCGAATCGGCGTGCACTTTGGTCCGAGGAGTATCATGCCGACTTGCTGTGCGAGATTTTCGCCCTGGCAGCCGAGTATCCGCAGATCGCCGGCACGTTTCCCTTCTGCTTCTCCGACTATCGGGATCCATCCAAGATTCACAATGGGCATTGGGACGAGTTGAACCTGAAGGGGGTTGTCACCTACCAGCGCGAGAAAAAGATGGCGTTTGGCGCTGTGCGGTCGCAGTACCAGGCATGAAAGAGGACCGAGAAGGGGCTGTAGACGTTGTGGCGAGGGTGCGGCGGCGGTGGATCCACAGTAGTGGTGGGCTCACGGGCCGTTCGCCCTCCAGGAATTGCGGAGTTCGCAGGGAGAGGTCAGGGCAGGATGATGGTCTGAGCTTCGTTGCTGTACAACCAGTAGCCGTACCCCGGCACCAACATTCCCTGCTGATGCCAATCGGGAACGCCGATGATCTGGCCCCCGCCGGGCTCTTCCACATTGAAGTAGACGCGGTCACCCCAGCTCCAGACATCGCCTATGGTGTCCGTGTATTCAATCATGGTTGCTGGGTTGGTCGCCAGGCGTTCGACGCTGAAGAGGTTCCAGCCAAGCTGCAAGTCGATGGAGACGGGGTCGTCCGTGATCGCCCGTACCGCAATGTCTTCCCCCGGCATGTTGAAGGTGGCGGTGCTCTCGGTGTAGTCTCCGCCGAGAGCCGTGATCATCCCGGCCCACTGAACGAAGTTCGAGCCTGCCACCATGTCGGCTATGATGGTGACGGATTCACCAGCGACGTAGCGCCCCGAACCACTCCCCCCCAACACAACCAGGCAGAAGCCGCCACCCCCACTGTCGCCAATGAAGGTTGGGAGGATGACGGTGTCGCGTCCCGGGGTCTCGAAGGTGGTCACACGTGCGTTCTTGTTCGCCAGATTCTCCACATCATGCGTCCATTCGACGAAGGCGGCGCCATCCGGCCGCGGTGTCGCGGCAACGTTGATCACTTCGCCTGCCGGGTAGTCGCCCGTACCAGTGCCATCGACAACCGTGAGGCGATACACGTTTTGGAACACGGCAGTCAATGTCACATCGCCCGCGGGCATCTTGACCGTCGGGTTCGGGTTTGTCAGTTGGGCAGCGAGTATGTGCTGCGTGTCTCCCTGCCACTCCTTGAACCGCTGCCCGATGGGGGGGCGGTCGGCGGCAATCTGGATCTCCTGCTCGTACGTCGCGGTCGCCGTGTCTCCGGCACCGTTGTTCACCGTGAGTGTGTAATGGGCATCCCGGTAGTTTGCCGTCAGGGTCACGTTGTGCGTGGGTATGGTGACCATCGCGGCGGCGCTGGTCTCGTGCCCGGGAGTTTGAAGCACCTCGGTGTTCCCCGTCCACCGATCGAACTCTCTACCCGTTTCAGGAGCATTCGCAACAATGGGGATTTGCTGCAGGTATTCCGCGATGTTCGTGCTTCCGCTACCACTATTCACGGTCAGCGCATAGAGGATATTCTTGTAGACCGCCGTCACTGTGGCATTGCCCTCCGCCATGGTCACGATTGCCGTGGGGTCATTGGATGCGGGTGTGACGCCATTGTCGCTGGTCAGCAGTTCCGTGTTCCCGGTCCAGTGTGAGAACTCGTAGCCTGTGGGCGCGCTGTTTGCGGCGACTGCAATCTGCTCTCCGTAGATGGCGTCGGCCTTGCCGCCGGTCCCGTTCACCACCGTGAGAGCATACAGGATGTTGCGGTAGACCGCTGTCAGCGTCACATGGTCGGCCGGCATTTTGACCGTTGCCGTGGGATGGGTGATATCCGCCTGGTCTTTGAGCGCGGCCGTGTCGCCCTCCCAGTGGTCAAATGCTTTTCCTGGGCCGGGGGCGTCAGCCTGAATCACGATCTCCTGTTCGTAGATGGCCTGGTCCGTATCGCCGGAACCATTGTTCACCGCAAGGGTGTAGAGAATGTTCCGGTACAGGGCGGTGAGTGCGACATCCGCATTTCCGATGGTGACCGTTGTGGTGGGATTCTCCAGTTCATCGACCGTGGCAAGGGCGGCCGCTGTGCCATCCCATTTCTCGAATATCATGCCCGTGGCCGGAGCATCCGCCTGAATGGGCACCACCGTGCCGACGGTGTAGTTTCCATTGCCCACCTGGTAGGTTGCCGAGGTCAGGACCAAGTGGTAGTTGGGCGCGATGGTGAATGCTGCGGGCGGTCCATAGTCGATGCGGCTGAAGTCGAGCTGGCCCACGGGGGAGGTGAGGGTGAGTCCCGAGGAACCGGCTTTGGCTTCGAAGATCGCTTCGCCGAGTGCATCTGCTTTGAACGTCAGGATCGCGAACAGCTTGGGTGTGCCATTTCCATGCCCCGTCGCGGTCGTGGCGCCTCCGAGTTCGTCAATCCGCGATTCGAGCAATGTCCCGCTGGTGATCCCGATATCCGTGTAGGGTGCCTGGATGGCCGTGGCGGCATCGAAGCTGGGGTATGATGTGAGAGCGGGATCAAAGTACACATCCAGCACGCCTCCAAGGATTCCTGCTGCGTTGCTGGCGGTTTCGTGCACAAACACTCGAACATCGAACTCATTGCCGAGGGGGATGTCCTCGGCCGGTCCCTCCAGCGTGACGTAGGCGAGCGGTGCGATCGACGCCGGTGCGATTGTGATGTCAAGAGTCAGCTCGGGGATGCGCCAGTCGCTGATGTAGCCGACGGGTTGTGGCAGCGCGATGCCGCTCGCCGAACTCATGACGAAGCGGGCCACGCCTGCGCGATCCGCTTGAAAG
>JAGLDW010001334.1 GCA_023145395.1 Lentisphaeria bacterium
GACACCGAAAGCGCCGGGATGAACCGGTTTGGAGTTGGGAATGAGAGAGTCCTACGGAGAAGACCTAGCCAGTCACTCTGGCCTCGAACCGTACGCTGACAATGGTAACGTTGTGGGTGTAGCATCGGCAAGAGGTACAGGCAGGCCAGCAATGGAGCTCCGAAATCACCATTTTCGTGTGCCGACCCTGTGGTGTCTGCGGGAAGGCAATACGCGACATGGCGTCATGGCGAGTGATGTCGCGGCACGGCGGAGTCGTAGAACCTGAGCATGTCTGAAAACTTCAAACGCGAGAACCGGGAGATCCCCATGATTTCCGACAGAGTGTCGGAACGGTCAGCGAACGTCACTGACGGCACGGCCGACATGTACGTCATGGGGAAGTCAGATGGGTCCGTAGTACCCGCGAATCCGGCGAACAAAGGCGGTGCTGAACCGTCTGCGGAGTCGGCCGAGGAAAGGGACCCAGCCAAGAGGAACGCCGAGCAGGACGTCTTGTGCCGGACACCGAGCCGGAATAAACGCAGGTCACGCGGACTGCACGGCGTGCGTGAAGCTGCCCGCAAGGACAGCGAGCTCAAATTCACAGCCTTGTTACACCACGTCAACGAGGACTGCCTGACCGAGGCCTTCTTCAATCTGAAGAAATCGGCGGCAGTCGGAGTGGACGGCGTAACGTGGCACGAATATGGGCGGAACGTGGAGGCCAACATAGCGGATCTCCACGGTCGTATTCACCGGGGAGCCTACCGAGCACTACCTTCTCGTAGGTCTTGGATATCCAAGCCTGACGGTCGCAAGCGACCGTTAGGCATTGCTTCGCTGGAGGACAAGATCGTCCAAAAGGCGGTGTTATGGGTATTGCAGAGCATTTACGAGCAAGATTTTCTCGGTTTCAGCTACGGCTTTCGGCCTGGTCGCAGTCAACACAATGCACTTGATGCGCTGTACGTGGCGATAACCAGCAAACGAGTGAACTGGATACTGGACGCCGATATCGAAGGCTTCTTTGACACGATTGACCATGAGTGGTTAATCAAGTTCCTGGAGCATCGCATCGGCGATCGACGCATTCTTCGACTGATACGCAAATGGCTTTGTGCCGGTGTCATCGAAGAAGGCCAATGGTCCAAGGCAGAAGTAGGGTCGCCTCAGGGATCGGTGATTTCACCGATGCTCTCGAACGTATTCCTGCACTATGTGTTCGACCTTTGGATCGAGTGGTGGCGGAAAGGCCGCTGCCACGGCGACGTGGTAGTCGTACGTTATGCGGATGATTTCGTGATCGGTTTCGAGAATCACAGCGAGGCAAAAGCGTGTCTGGAGGATCTCCGGAAACGGTTTGCCAAGTTTGGCTTGAAACTGCATGCGGGAAAGACGCGTCTGATCGAGTTTGGTCGTTATGCGATCGAACGGCGTGAAAAACGCGGCGAGGGCCGGCCTGAGCCATTTGACTTTCTGGGCTTCACTCATATGTGTGCCCGGACGCGAAAGCAGGGCTGGTTCACCATCCATCGCCACTCCGTGGCGAAACGCGTGCGTGCGACCCTACAGGCGATCAAATCGAAACTACGGAAGCGAATGCACAGGCCACTTGGCGAAACGGCCCGATGGTTGCGGAGTGTTGTACGGGGTTGGCTGAACTATCATGCCGTCCCGAGCAACGGCCGCTGCATCAACCGATTCGTGGACGAGGTAACTCGTCTGTGGCTCCATGTGATTCGTCGTCGCAGTCAACGAGGTCGTGATCGCTGGTCGTGGACCCGGATGCAACGTCTTGCAAGACGACATCTTCCTCGACCACGCATTGTCCATCCATATCCAAAAGAACGATTTCGCGCTCGACTCGAGGCAGGAGCCGTATGAGGTAGTTCTTCATGTACGGATCTGTGCGGGGGGCCGCCCGAAAGGGCGGTCCCTACCGCGATCACA
>JAGLDW010001335.1 GCA_023145395.1 Lentisphaeria bacterium
TGACAACATAGCTCCAGTGTTTACCACCGACTCGATGAGTCGGGTGGATGCGACGGAAGATGTGGCCTATACGGGGCAGACGCTCGCAGGTTCGGCGACGGACGTGGACACCGATCTATTGACGTATTCGAAAGTGAGTGGTCCGGTATGGTTATCCGTGGCGGCGGACGGTGCGCTTTCCGGCACACCGGCCAACGACGACATCGGTTCAAACGCCTTCGAAGTGAAGGTGTCCGACGACCATGGTGGCACCGATACGGCCACACTCAACATCACGGTGCTCAACGTGAACGATGCCCCGACCTTTACGGTGGATCCAATCACTGGATCGGATGCCACGGCAGATGAAGCCTATAGTGCCACCATTGTGGGTTCGGCAACGGATGTGGACAGCGATCCGTTGACGTATTCGAAGGTGAGTGGTCCAGTGTGGTTATCCGTGGCGGCGGACGGTACGCTTTCCGGCACACCGGCGAACGGGGATGCAGGCACAAACGCCTTCATGGTGGAGGTATCCGACGGCAACGGTGGCACCGATACGACCACGCTCAATATCACGGTGGTTGATCCTGGTGCACCCGTGAGCTTCTTCGCCTCCAGCGAAAGCACGGTGAAGGGTTCAATATTAGGAAGCTTTTCCGACACCTTCAGCAACAATGATATCTATGAGACCTTGACCGAGGTGGAGAGTGGTGGGAAACCGAGCAGGCGCTACTCACAGCTCGAACACACCTGGACCTTCTCCGTGACGGGTGGCGAACTCGTAACCTTCTACGTCGAGGCGCACCATACCGCAAACTCGGAAGGCGACGACTTTATCTTCGCCTATTCGACCGACGGAGCGAGTTATACCGATATGGTGACGGTCACCAAAACGACTGACGACAACACCGCGCAGTTCTATGTGCTGCCCGGCACTCTGTCTGGCACCGTCTATGTCCGCGTGCTGGACACCGACCATTCGCAAGGCAACCGTGTGTTGGATAGCCTGTATGTGGATGCATTGTTCGTCACCTCGGAATCTGCTTCGGGGCCACCGACTGCGGCGACCAGCCCCTCCCCGGTAAATGGCGCAACGGAACAGAGCCTGAGCACCACCTTGTCGTGGACAGCGGGAACGCTTGCGGCTTCACACGATGTCTACTTCGGTACCAGCGCGACCCCGGCCGCCCAAGGCAACCAATCCGGAACGACGTTCGATCCGGGCGCACTGGCCGCCAGCACGGTCTACTATTGGGCCGTGGATGAGGTGAATGCGGTGGGAACCACAGTGGGTTTGGTTTGGAGCTTTACCACGACCGCAGGCGGTGCGCCGCTTCCGGGGCAGGCCAGCAATCCCAACCCGGCAAGCGGTTCAAGAAATATCGCGACCACACCGACGCTAAGCTGGACGGCGGGAAGCGACGCTGCTTCGCACAACGTCTACTTCGGCACGGTATCCGGTAGCCCCGCCTTTATCGGCAACCAGACCGGAACCACCTTCAGCCCCGG
>JAGLDW010001336.1 GCA_023145395.1 Lentisphaeria bacterium
CGGCCCGCACCGAGATGTCTTAGCGCCATGGAGTTCTTACGGGACGAGCCGTCCCGAACCACTGGTCAATTTTGAATCTCGCTTTATGGACCCTGCTGCTCGGTTTGAAGCACCGACGCTCGAACTACGAAAGCGATGCGGACGCTGTGTCCCACGCTCAATGACGCCTCAAAACGAAACAAAAAATGTGAGTTTTTCATCCCGCACTGCGGGATTTCTGCCCATGTTTGGTTCCTGACGAGATCCAGTCTGCATGTCATGCTCAGGTTTGGCATGTAGCAGCACGGAATGGTGTTAGAGTAGAGCCTGTACGTAATCGGGTTTTCCTCGCGTCCACCCATTCCGAGCGCCGACGGACACGAGCACTCCGGATTCACCTAGATAGAGGTCTTGTCTCAACTGCATTTGGGCCGACACAAGGAACTGATGACATGACGAATCACGCAGCAAGGAGTCTTATCATGATCAGCATGTCCGTTGTGGTCGCGGGTACGGCGATGGCTCAGGTCACGCGGACCGGATCAGATTGGGATGCTCCGGATCGGGCAGCGAAGGTGACGGCGCTGATCCCCGGTCGCAGCACCCCGGAATTTACCCCTGACACGCTTTTTGCCGACTGGACTCGGGGGCAGGTCGAGCGCTGGAGCAAGGCGCATCCGCCCCAAGCGCCGGAGGATGCGTACCGGACGTATGCTGCCACCGCGCCGGGCGATGCCGAATTGACCCGGGACTTTCCGCGACACATCAGTCCGTTCGGGCGCTTGCGGGGAGCACAGGGCGCCACTTCGTCCCACCATCTGAGCGGAAAAGCCGACAAGGTGCTGACGACCTACTGCCCAATCTGCGGGTCCTTTGCGATGAAACTGGCCTTCGACCCCCTCAAACCCTACGGCCATGCCACAACCAGCTGCTGCGGAGCCGATCTGTACGCCGATGACCAGGACTGGCCTGCGGACTCTCCGCTGAAACCCAACTCGACCACTACCTTTTTCCATCTTGACGATACGCGGTTTGACGTTCCCTGCACCCTCTACAAGGATCGTGACGGCGTCGAGTGGGAGCTGTTCATACCGACCCTCTTCGCCCACCATCGCTGGCTGCACCAGGGCTGTGATCGGGTGCGCCAGTACATGCTCAAATTCCAGGACACCGCCGATCCGCTGTACGCGCACAAGATCGCCGTGATCCTCGACCAGGTCGCCGACACCTACTACGGACTGCCTCTGGCCTCGAATCATCGCCTCTGCAACGGCAGGGACGGCAAGCCGCTGACGCGCACGGAATGGGAGGCGGTGCCTCGTCCCGCCATCTTCAAGGTCAGCTATCTGGGTCCGTGGAGCAAGCGCAAGCCCTAC
Organism: Lentisphaeria bacterium; assembly: GCA_023145395.1. Classification (GTDB taxonomy): domain Bacteria; phylum Verrucomicrobiota; class Lentisphaeria; order Oligosphaerales; family Lenti-02; genus JAGLDW01. The sequence continues at coordinate 1,356 of JAGLDW010001336.1, forward strand.
AGCAGTCCCGGCTGGCTCAACATGATGGACGAGCATATATGGGTGGAACCGTTCGCACGGACACGGCACCATCCGGCCTTCAAGGAGGTGTCGCGCCAACTCTACGGCGACGCGGAGGCGCTTGACCGCAAGATCATGACCAAGCTCATGCGCGAGCTTTCGCTCATGTTCCAAAGCGTTTTCTCGCAGAAACTCCTGCACAACTACCAGGAGGCTATCTACATCGACCTGTGGCTCCTCGGCATTCTCATCCAAGATTCCGTCCTGATCGATTTTGCGGGGCCGTGCCAGGAACTGTCGATGTACAATCATACCTACCAGGATGGCATGAACGGCGAGGGCGCTCCCAACTACCAGGCCATGCCGGGGGGCTACTACTACCCCATGCTCAAGAATCCAAAGGGCTGGCTGCAGTACCAGCCCGACTTCCTGGAGCGCAACCCCTTCTACTGGGCCGCGAGCAGCGAAATGCACAAGAGCAAGACCGTGCGCGGACTCTCTCTCGAGTGGGGCGATCAGCACGAGCATGTGTTCGCACCGAACTTCAGCAGTGACTCGGCCCAGGTGCGCGAGCGGGAGAAGGTGGGCAGCCGCAATTGGGCTGGCTACGGAGTGGGCGTCATTCGCGTCGGCGCCTCCGGCCATCGCCAGGAAGTGTGCCTGGGCTACACTCGCCCCACCCTGCACAATGCCCAGGATGCCATGAGCATGGAATGCTGGGTGGATGGTGTGCCGGTCATGCGCCGAGGCGGCTACGCCTCCTGGTGGGCAAGCGCCCGCCTGCAGTGGGATCGTCCGGAGTACAAAGCTCTGCGCCAAATGGACTACCCGCACGACATCGAGGAGGCGGACTACAGCGGTTTTGACTCCTGGTCCTGGGTCTGGACCCACAGCCCAATGAATCAGAACGGTCTGACGGTTGACGAGGTCGCCACCGGCAAGGGCTGGGGAGACAACCGCGGCTATGGCGAGTGTGTGACGTTCAAGGGCGGGGAGGATGCCGGAGCCCCCGGCAGCGGTTTCCAGGTGCTCGACGTGAAGGACCATTATTCCTGGGCGCGCGTGGGCAAGGAAGTAACGGACTGGCGCCGGGTCGCCATCGGCGTGGAAGGGCCCGATGGCAGGCCCTACGTACTTGATCTCACACACCTTGTCGGCGGTCGGCGTCATGCCCTCTACAACCAGGCCTGGGCGCAACGTGTCGAGGCGGAGCTGCCCCCGGTTGCGGGACGAGCCGACAATCTGAGCGAGGTTTTTCCCGATGACGAGGCGTCCGAAGACGCGCTGGACCGCCGCTGTTTCGCCAAGGTCCGCAAGGTGGAGCGTTTTCGTCCGGACGCGGCTGCCTACGGCGTGACTTGGAGGCAGGACTACGGCGCCTGGGGCAACCGCGATGTGGGCGGCAAGCCCTACCAGAGACCCGTGCCCGACGATGTGGGAAAGGTCCGGCTGCGCTTTATCGGCCTGAACCAGGACGACTCCCGAACCGAACTGCTGAGCGGCAAGGGGCCATGGATCGGCTGGCTTCGTCAGGGACTGCCCAACAGCCAGCAGGTCAACGGAAATGTATCCTTCGTCGATGCCAGGGATTTCCTGGTCGAGTATCGCACGGGCGGCACGGCGGCCCAACCACTGCAAAGCTCCTTCATCCACGTGCTCGAGGGATTTCGTGAAGCGGAGCGTTCCGGCATCGCATCCGTGCGCCGGCTCCCCGCCACCAGCGTTTCCGGTGCGGCGCGCCAAACCGTGGTCCTCGAGTTGCGCTTTATCGCCGGCCACACCGACACGGTCGTCTACCAATCGCAACCTGGCATGGTTGAGTTCGCCGACGGCGACCGGACGGATGCCCGCTACGCGCTCGTCCGTCGCGATGCGGATGGCCAAGTCATCGCCGCGGACGCCGTGCGTTGCAGCACCCTTGTCAGCGGCTCCTTCAGCGCCGCCATGCCCGGAGACTTCTCAGGCACGATCGTGGATGTGATCGGCGATATCACTGGCACACGCCAGGAATCGGCTGTCGTTATCAGGCCGGACGCGCCCTGGCCCATTGGCACAAATCTGCATGACCGCCAGCTCAATATCCGCATTGAGAGCGACCTGCGCGAGCCCTGCGACGAGGGGTATCGCATCGCCAAGACAACGCTCCTCCAGGACGGACTGGTTCGCATCGACCTTCAGGACTACGCCCCGTTTGCCGTGAGTTGGCACGAGGTGACGGAGCTGCCTGCGGATCAGCCCAACGTCATCCGCACTTGGCGGCCCATGGCGGATCATAGCAACAGCCCCTGGTATGGAGGCATGAAGCTCTGGTTCCCCGAGCGTGGCAAGACCTACACCATGAAGTCCGTCAATCCGGTTGGTGGTGGCTATGGCGGGGACCGGGTGGAACTCGTTGAGAAGGTGGACCTGGCGGCTGACGGCATCAAGCTCGGCGACTGGTATGTCATCTACGGTGTGCGGCCCGGTCTGCGGGTGACCGTGGCCAACGACTTCGCCTGGCGGCGGGAACCGGCTACCGACTGGCGGCAGTACAGTCTGCGCGCCAACGGCTCGGTCACGGTCACGGA
>JAGLDW010001337.1 GCA_023145395.1 Lentisphaeria bacterium
CCATGGTCTTGTCTTGTAACTGCGGCAACACGATCTCGATCGCGGGTTCTACAACTTCACCGGCCACATCCCGCACAACTCTTGCCCGGGGCTGGCATTGCCCGGACTCGATGCGTGCCAGGTCGAGATACTCGCCCACCAATCCCATGAGGTATTGGCCCTTGGCAGCCATGCGTTCAAGCTTGATTTTCTGCTGAGAACTTAGTTCTCCGAGGTATCCTCCCAACATGAGATTCGCATCGGTCAGCATCGAGGCAACTGGGCTCTTGAGCTCATGACTGACAAATCCGAGCATCTCGATGTAAGCACGTGTCGCGGCTTCAAGTTGTTCGATTCGATAGGCCTTCTCCACCGCCTGGCTCAGCCGTTCCGCCACGATCCGATGCATCCGTATCTCGTGGGGGCCGTACGCCCCGGGGGTGCGTGAGCTGCGGAACAGCAACCCGACGTTGCGTCCGTCAACGGAGAGCGGGCAGGTCATGCTGGAGCGGATGCCTTCGCGCCGGATCAGTTCGGTGGCGGTACTGCCCGGGTGTTGCTGCAAGTATAGTTCGAGATCGTTGATGACTCTGACCGCACCTTCTTCGACGACCTTCCGCAGGGAGCTGTGGGCGAGATCTTGCCAAAAACCCTTGCCCAGCATGATAGGTTCGTAATCGGCAACGTTGCAGTAGGAGGTGATGCGTAGGCCGTTCTCCTCCACGAAGGCAACGCCCACTCGGTTGCAGGGGCAGACGGGCCGGGTGGTTTGGAAGAGAAAGCCAAGAATGTGTTCTATCGTTTGGCCAGCGGCTATTTTCTGGTTAAGGTGTTCGAGCAGTGTGTGCGTGTGCGCTGGCAGGCTCCCGGCGTTGGCCTCCTCGTGCGCCGGGAAGTACTGCACGTTGCGCTGATGTGGGGAGGTCATCGTGCTTCTCCGACTGGAGACTAAAATGGGGGATCGCAGGGGGCTCTAACTCCCGGAGTTTGTGGTGTCTCCCGGGGAATTGTCCGTTCTCTGTGCGCCGATCCGGAAGCAGATCC
>JAGLDW010001338.1 GCA_023145395.1 Lentisphaeria bacterium
GCTCCCAGTAACGGCAACGGCAGGGCGACCGTCTCACGGAACAGCAACGGCGGCGGCAATCCGCGATCAGAGACAGAAATACCCCTCCCAAGAGGGTTAACAAGGCCCCTCTCAGACCCCTAACAATGTCTTAACAACGCCGCAGGCGACAGTTAACCATGGGAGGTCATTTCGTGAGAGGTGTTAATACCCATTGTTAACCCCCTACCCCTAACAGTGTTAACCCCTGCCTCATTCAATGTAGGTCTCTATTCGCTGATACGGGCATATTCAGAGAAAAGTACTTAACCATGAGAGGCCTTTTCGTGGGAGGTGTTAATACCCATTGTTAGCCCTCCTGTTAACTAACAACCCCTCTCATGGTTAACTCTCAGCACCCCTAACAATGGGTATTAACACCTCTCATGGGTGGTTGGTAGGACACCGGCGCGGGTGCGATCGGAGTGGGGGAGAGCTGGCGGGCGCCGGGAGCGTGCAGGAGCAGGCGAAACGCAGCGATGCACGCCAGGCGGGCGGTGGAGAACGGCGGCACAGGATGCGCAAACCAGCGTTTCCGCGCAGGGCGAGTTTTCCACAGGTTTTGGGGCCAGAACCGGGCGTTTCGTGGAGAACTTCGGGGAAAACCAGTGGAGAAGTCGGCTGATCCGGGCCTCCTCGCGCGCGCGAGTTATAGGGTTAACGCGCGCGCGCAAGGCCGTTGACGTAGAACAAATCACTTAAGACGTAGAACAAGATTTCTTTAAGTACCTTTCTTTTGTGGGAGTCGTAAGGATACCAGGGGGGGAGTCGTAAGGATACCCCCCCCCAGGTTTGCGAATCCTGGAGCGGATTACTCTTCGTCATCGAAGAGGTCGTCCACGGCGGCACCCATCTGCCTGGCCTGTCGGGGATCGACAGCCGCGCCAGCGCTTCCGATGAGGGTGACGGTGTAGACGTTAGTCAGGTTCCCGAACGAAGTGTCCTGAGTTCTCGCCACTGAGACGATGCCGAGTTCGTCGAGTTTCTGGATGCCTCTGAGAATAGCCCTTCGCCCCAAACCGGTTTTCTCGCGCAGTTGGCTGATCGAAATTGCATCCTTGATTTTGTGCCAGCCGAAGGTTTGGCGGAGAATCGCCATGAATACTTTCATATCCGCCAGCCCCATGCCCGCCATGTCGATGTCGAAGAATTCGTTGGGCACCTGAGTGTGTGGCCCCTCACCGGGCGGCGGGTATCCTCGGAATTTCTTTCTCATGTCACTTCTCCTCCGCTGCACTCATTGCGCAACTGCGCGATCTCCTCGGGACTGAGACTGCCGTCGTACGGGTTTGACATCTTCAGCGTGTAGATGTTCGGCAACCTGCCCCGGCCGGAATACCGCTTCCGTTCGACCTCGATGAGATCTTTACCTTCGAGCGCGGCGACCGCTCTGATGATTGCCCTGACGCCGGCGCCGGTCTTCTTCGCGAGTTCCGCCTGGGGTATCTCGCACCGGTCACTGTGGTTGATCCAAGCCTGGCGGATGATGGTCATCAGCACCGTCGTTTGCACTCCAGTCAAGTCCCGCATGTGAACATCAAAAAACTCATTGTCCACTGGAGTTTCAGGGCCTTGGCCCGGCGGTGGGAAGCCTTTGAATTTCTGTCGCTTCGAGGCCTTCTTGCGCGCCATCTCCGTTGCTCCCTTCGGACCGGGCAGCGTCCTCGGAAAGAGAGTTCGACGACGGCGCAGAGGCACCTGCATACGGCAACGAACGGCCAAGGGCGGAGTCACTTCAGTTCGATGACGGTTTCGTTCGCGCGAACGCGACCGCTCCTCGGTGCCAACTTCAGACCCCGTGGCGTCTCCAGCAACCTGAGCGGCGGGCCTGGCCGCAGCTCATACGTGCATTGCCGTCCGTCTCTGTCGAGCAACGTGGCAACATTTTGCCCGCTCAATCGCAGGTAGAAAACCCCCGCCGCCACCGCGCCCTTCGTGCATCGCAGTTCTTCGGCGATCTCTTGTGGCCTCGCCGGCCCCTGGGTCAGGAATGCCCAGACTTTCACGGGTATGCTGCGTCGTGGTGGCGGCAAGAAGTCGGGGTTGTTGGCCGCCCACAAATCGTGGAAACGTTCGGCCTCGCGCTCGGCAGCCTCCTGTTCGAGACTCACAATCCGGATGTAAGTTACGCCGTCT
>JAGLDW010001339.1 GCA_023145395.1 Lentisphaeria bacterium
CCGAGCGCGTGTGGAACGAGTCCATGTTGATGATCTTCGCGATGCCGTGACGGCGGCCGCACCAGCCCTTCATGATCTTCAGCTGGCCCGTGTACTCCTTCGTGTGGGGGTCGAAGTAGAACAACTCGCCCAGGTTCGGACCGTCCGCGAGCAGTTGCGCGTTGCGCCGGTAGATGTCCAGAACCCCATCGGGCGAAGCCATGGCGTCGAGTCCCTCGCGCTGCTCGCGCAGGCAGGTGAGAAGCGGCCCCGTGAAGTTCGACAGACTGTGCCCGCACAGCGTCTTGGACTGCTCCACGTTGACAGCTCCCTGCAGGATCTGGCCGAGAAACTGCCGCTGCAGCGGATCCGAAAACCCCTTGCTCCCGTGGATGAACAGAGCCTGCCCCGCATGGTGGATGAATTGCTCCGAAGCGACCGCTGCATCGATGGTCAGCGTCGGAGGCAATGCGGGCGACTGCTTAACAGTTGGAGCCTCGTCCGTGCCTGCGATAGTCTCCTCCTGTGCACCAGTCGCCCTGTTCTCCAGTTTTTCGACGATGGAGGAAGACTCCCGTTCGAGCCGGAAAATGTTGCTCGCGAGAGTGGGTGAGATGTCCACTAGAAACACCTCGTGGACTCTCAGGATGATGGCCTCGCGGAAGCTCTTTCCGAACCGCTCGCGCTCGCGGTATAGTTGCCGGGCGTACTTGATCAGCTCGGGGGTGACTTTCTTGTGCCTGCCGCGGCCGGCGAAGACGCGCGCCATCTCGTCGATGTCACCCGACTGTAGAGCCGTCCCCCATTTTTTTATACTGCGCGCATCATGCCCGAACGTCTTATGAATCTTCCCCACCGCGACACCCGCGTTATACAGACGCCCCACCAGCATCTTCTGCTGGAGCTGCTCAGGATCGATATCGACGCGTTCCAGCAGTGCGACGCCCAGGTACACGTAGTAGGACGACTCCGCATCGCTCACGAAGATGGACAAATCCGTGCTGGCGCTCTGGCCGCAGACTAGAACAGGCTGTAGGGTGGCGTTCATGATTGCAAGTCCTTTTGCTGAAGGGTTGCTTGCAATCTGCACCGGTTGCCCGTCCGGTGCGGCTCCGGCCAGGAAAAAAACGGGCGTTCTACTTTATAATTCTACTGAGCTCTGGTGGACAACACCTCGAATAGCCAGCGGAAAGCGCAGAACACCCGCCAGGATCAAAGCCGAAGGCGGAACAGCCCCAGGAAGGGAACACGCCGACACATGGCCGGTTGAGCCACATGCA
>JAGLDW010000134.1 GCA_023145395.1 Lentisphaeria bacterium
AGACAGCACCCACATCCTGCACCTTCCTCAAACCGTGTTCCTGCGCCTGTGGAACGTCCTAAGCAAGAAGCGGAAACACTAACGGACGAAAACAATATGACTTTTGAACTGGAAGAGTCTTTTACTAATATATATTCATGCGGAAACGACTGTACAGCATGAAATAATGCGCCAACGTCCCCCAATCCCAATGATGAACTCGTTCTTCGGCGGGGACGTGTCCCAAGATCGTGTTTCAGTCCATTGTGAATCTCTCTACCCCTCTGGATCCTTGGGGCATGGCGAGGGGCTCAATGTGCTTGCAGCGATTAACGCTCCGCCTGCAGGTGATGAAGCTCAACCAGCGCTTGCGTGGGCTCTCGACCTTACGGCTAATGACATTGAGGTCTTAAATAGGGGGGGCGGCGTCTCCTTCTGGCAATGGATTGCAGACCGTGTCCTGACGTTTCGTCCTGTGGCAGTTGCGACCGACAAACCTGGGTGGAACCATCTTGTCTTGGTGATCGGTGTCGATATAGTGGACAACAAGAACGTATATCGCGTTGCAGACCCGTGGTACCGATCGGTGGATGTCTATCCTTCAACTCCGTTTGATGTAAAGCTGCATGACACCAATATCACGAGAGCGATGACAGTAAAGGATGGCAAGTGGAGCGATGCATTCAGAGAACCATTCAGGGAAGAGAATACCATCGAGGATGATCCTGACAGTGACGGGGTCATGACATTTGACGAGACACAAGCGTCTCGATTCAAGAATGTCGCCGGGGAGTTGCTTGACCCGAATGATGATGACAGTGACAATGATGGCAAGGATGATAAGGAAGAAATTGACACCGCGTTCTGAGTACCTTGACGGTCACGGACAGGGGAACATGCAACATGGATACTCTTCAGAGCACTATGTGTGTAGACTGCAGGACCTCGCTCGTGAAGAGTGCTGTTCCATTCCTCCTGCTCCTTCTCTCGCTCTGGACTTGCAGCGTCTGCCTCGGAGGAGATTCCGACAAGCTCTCTCCACTTGTTTTGTCTGAAGTTCTCATCACGCCTCCTCCTGGTTCTGTGGGTTCTTGGGTAGAGCTATACAACAGAACAGACAAGCCGGTGAGAGCCGCAGGAACACGCGTAACATACAACGGAAAGGCTGTGGCCAATCTCCCCCCGGAGCTCGTGATTGGGCCATATGAGATTATCGTTATATCCTTCGCGGGAGAACTCCGCGCGAGCAATCAGAACGCAGTACCCGTCGCGGAAGAGAAAGGGTACTCAAGTGACCACTACCACCTGAGTCCGAATCGCTCATACCGACAACTTCTCTTCCTCGGGACGGACGGAGATGGAGACAGCTCGACGCGAGTTACTGGTGCCGGATTCTGCACACTTGAAATCGAGACAGATGAACAATGGCAGTTGATGGATCGGCTTCTCTGGAACTGCCACCCACAGAGAGCTGAAAAGAAATGCCTTGACTATCTGGCGCGTGAGGTTAGCAGAAAATCCGGTAGCCTCCTGCATCCAGGGGCAATGGACTTCGGCTCTGGAGCCCCCGCTGGCACTCCACGGCAGCCGCCGGGCCGCGTCTGCCTTGTACGCTTCGGCTTTGGGAACATACCAGGGACGGGGAGGTTCGTGGGTAGCGTAGTGGCTCTTCCACTCTCCTACTCAACCCCGGGACGCTCCTCCATGGTGCTTCCGCCGCCGCTCTTGGGGCGACCGGAGCATGATGGAGCAGTGATGCACAGAAGAGCGGACGGTACAGTCACATTTGGGGTGGGTCCGAATTCGGGAGTAGGGCCTTATTGCTTCCCCGTAAGGGCGAAAAACGGCTCACAGAAGCTCTTCTGTGGTTTCGTCTACGAACTTGCTGAAGATCCATTTTTCGAGTCTCTCTTGGACTCTCAGGGAAAGCCTGGCCTCTGGAGGCGAACGGTCTTGGACAGCGAAATTGGCAAGACCTATTTCTTTCGCGTGAAATGGGTTTCACCATTCGCCTCCAGCCAGTGGACTGAGCCTGTGAGAATCTCGTTCAGATGACTGCCAATGATGGACCCGCCCACAGTGTCCCTGGCTCCCTGACTTTGGCCAGTGAACGCAGGCAGCGCACGCTCGCGCCCATGCAAGCGAGATGCTCTGACCTGCTGTGAGCAGGATGCGCGGAGTTCGGCGGCTCAGCGGGAGCCCTTCGACTCTGCTCAGGGCCTTGAGCCTGTCGAAACGGCTTCGCCCTCCCAGAGACGGTGGTTTGGACGGATGGCGCAATGCGATCCGGGCCGCGCGCACCGCAAGTGGGTTTGGCTTTGCGCAGTGTGTCAGAGTTCCTGGACGTTGAAGATGGCGATGGCCAGCCCGAGGAAGAGGGCGGTGTATCCGAAGGTCCAGAAGGCGTGTGTGCCGATGCGGTCCCAGGGGATTTGCGGGAGGAGCGCAAAGCGGAAGAAGGGCATGTGCCGGGTGGGTAGGAAGGGGTGGATGGCGGAGAGGAAGGGGATTCCGCAGACGATGTAGCTGCAGAAGTACACGGTGGTGGTGAGGATCGAGGCCGAGGTGAAGTGGCGTGTGACGAGGGAGAAGAGCAGGGACATGGCGCTGACGGACATGAGCAGCGGCCAGGAGAACAGATAGGAGAGGAGCAGGCGTTGTCCGGCGATCTCCTGCGGAAGGAGAAACACGCCCTTGTCGAAGGTCCACATGTGTCCGATGATCACCACGTCTCCCTGCGGATCGAAGAAGAAGGCGCCGCAAGCATAGCTGACGCACAGCAAGGCGAGCATGAGCAGTCCGCTGTATCCGCATAGCGCCACGAACTTCGCGATGAGGATCTGCCAGCGGCTCACTCTGCGGCAGGCCATGAGACGGATGCTGCCCACCTCGATCTCGCTGGCGAGGATGTGGCAGCCCACGATGGACACGATCATGGGGAAGAGCATGAAGATGCAGGGGGCGAGAATGCTTTGTGCATACATCATGCCATTGAGGAACTCCGCGCCCAGCCGGCCCTCGAGTCCAGGCACGGGTTTGCCACCGCGGCTCTGGTAGCGCATGAGAAAGGCGATGGTGAACAGCACGTTCATCAGCACGACGACCAGGAGCGCGGTCAAGCTGCGTCGCTGGGACGCGAGCTTGCGGATCTCAAAACGAATCAATGCGAACATCGCCCTCTCCCGCAGTGGTGTGTTCCAGGAAGACGTCCTCGAGAGTGGACTGGCGCCTCTCTACTCGGCGCACCCCGGCGCCCATGGCGACGAGTTTCGCGACCAGAGCGGGAACGTCGTGCTCCTCGCCCCGCCAGCGTAGCACCATCGTGTCCCGACCTTGAGGGGAGACGATTTCGGGGGAACCGAGCTCCTGCAGGCGCGCAGCGATGTCTTTAGAGGCCGTGATTTCAATGTCGAGTCCGCCTGTCTCCCGTCGTAGTTTCTCCACCGAGGTCTCGAGCACCTTGTCGCCGTGGTGGATGATGGCGACCCGGTCGCACATCTGCTCGACTTCGGAGAGCATGTGGCTGCTGAGGAGGATGGTGATGCCGCGCTTGTCGGAGAGTGTCCGGACGAGTCTGCGGATGCCGGCGATGCCGTGCGGGTCGAGTCCGTTGGTCGGTTCGTCCAGGATCAGAAGCCGGGTGTCGGGCAGCAACGCCTGGGCGATTCCGAGGCGTTGCTTCATGCCGTAGGAGAAGGTGTCGACTTTGTCGTGGGCCACACCGAGCAACCCGACTGTTTCGAGAGCGTTCAGGATGCGTTCGTCGGGGACGGGTTGGGTCAGCTCGACGAGATGGCGCAGATTTCGGTAGGCGGAGAGGTAGCCGAAGAAAATGGGCGCTTCGACGACGGCGCCGACCTGTGTGATGATGGACCGGCGTTGGCTGAACAGGTCCAGGCCAAAGACTTTCACTTCGCCCGCGTTGGGCAGGACAAGACCAAGGATGATCTTGATGAAGGTGGTCTTGCCCGCGCCGTTGGGGCCGAGCAGGCCAAGCACCTCGCCCTCCCACAGGTCGAGATCCATGCTGTTCAGCACGGTTTTCTTGCCGTAGCGCTTGGTGAGTCCACGGCTATGGAGAAGGGGATCAGTCGTCACGGATGAGGATCTCCAGGGACTGCGTTACTCTTCCGTCGGTGTAGAGGTAGTTGCGTCCATGGGTGCCGTGGAATTTCTCGGCGTCGCCGAGCATGGGCGCTTCGAGGGTCATGCCGATGACTTTCATGGTCGCCTTGTCGATGATTTTTCCGCTTAGAAACGTGTTCCATTCGTAGCTGGTCCCCACATCGGGGAAGAGGGCGTCGTCGCCCGTGTCTCCAGGGCAATGGAAGATTTCCGGGACTCCGAGCGAGGGCCCGATGAGCTGGCGGAGCGAGGGGGCGTTGAGGAGTGGTTCCGGCGCAAGTCGGCTACAGAGGGGGAGTCTCCCGCCGTGGTCGTCGGCGTAGACGATGATGGCCGTGCCGATCTGCCTGACGTTTCCCAGGCACTGCGTGGCTCGTGCGCGTTTTCTAGCGGCGTTGGCGGCGGGTAGCAGCAGCGCCGAGAGAATGGCGATGATGCCGATGACCACGAGCAACTCGATCAAGGTGAAAAGTTTTGAGAAGACCATGGATGCCGCCCTGTTTCTGTCTGCCTCCCTCTGATTCGATGGGCCGACATCGTCAAGATATCCTTTGCCAGAGAGGAGTGCAAACGGAACTGACATGCGCTCGGTAACGCCTCAGTTACGTGGGG
>JAGLDW010001340.1 GCA_023145395.1 Lentisphaeria bacterium
TTGCGGACAGCACCTACGGAACTGATATGCGCCATCACGAGCGCGCTTCCTTGCCATGGGAGACACTTGGCGTCATTTTCATGGTGCCGAGTAGCGCGAATGAACCAAGACGGCGGAGGCATCACCATGAAACGCACCGGCATCTATGTGCTTGTGGCAATACTTCTTTTGAGGAGTGCCACCACTGCAGCCACGGATCTGGAATCGATTGTGGAGTCGAATCAGTGGGACGCCCATTTCTCCGGGGGTGTTCTGAGCGCGAGCCCGGTCGCCAAAGCCGCAGGCGAGCAGCCCGGTCTGCAAATTGTCGGGAAAACGACGCCTGAAAAACGCAACTACGCCAGCATCACACACCGCTTTGAGCAACCAGTGAACATGAGCGGGCCTCAGTGCCATCGTGTTCTATGCCAAAGCGGACGCGCCTGCCAAACCGAAGCTCACGCTTGAATGCGAAGGGGGAACGCTGAGCACAAACTTTACCCGGACTTCCCTCGGCGGATCATTCCAAAAATTCGAGACTTCCCGGGGTGCCTTCACGGCCCGCGGCGATCCGGATCTGAGCCGTGTCACCGGGATTTCCTTCGGTTTCGGGCTCTGGCAATTCGACACGCGCAAGCGCGGGTTCACGATCACGATGGCCAAACTCGCGTATGTGGGAACCGAGACCCTATATGTCGTTCCGAAACCGACTCGGGGCGTCGCCGTGGACGGCGAGTTCAAGGACTGGGGAATCGAGGACAATCTCTACAATTGGACCCCGCCGGACTACGTGTACCTGAACGAGCGCGCCCAAGTCGTGCCATTGGATGCCGACTGGGGGGGACCGGCACACTTGTCGGGTCGCTTCGCCTTCATGATGGACGAGCGAAACCTGTACTTCCTCGCACTCGTTTCCGACGCCACCCCTTTCCAAGGCGTGAATCCCGAGAACATCTGGAACAACGACTCGATCGAGCTCTTTCTCTCCTTTCGCCCGACCTCGCAGGATGCGCGTTTTGGGAAACGGCGCCCGGATGCTCAAGTGGCGTTCCATTGCGGCAAGGATCCCGGCAGGATCCGCTGTTTCGTGCAGGGAAAACCGGCGAATGTCGCAGTGACGTGCAAGATCGTTCCGCACACCTGGTTGACACGGGGGCAGCAGAGCAAGGGATTTGTGCTGGAAGCGACCATTCCGCTGGCGGCCGTCGGTCTACCCGAGCACGAGCGCGGCACGCGTGTCGGCTACAGCATCAAGTTGAACGATTCCGAGGGAACAAGTCTCCTCGCCACTCCGGAAAACCCCAAGCCGCATGCCACGATCAAGGACTTCCGGACTGCTTTTGTGGAAATCCCTCTGCAGCAGGAGAAGCGGATTGTGTTCGGCGAGCCGGCGCGGGACGTGTTCTGGCCGGAGCAGTACACGCCGGAGCGGGCGCCCCTGCGCATCTGGGACATGGGCGAGGCCCACCGGAAACGCGTCAGCCAGACCATCGACCGTCTTTACCTGAACACGTTCTGGGCGGTGCAGGCTTCCGAGAGTGGCGACACGGCGCCGAAGTCCGATGCCTGGGTCTACATGCCCCTGCCCATGGGCATCGGTTGGTACACGCCGGTTTTCGAACCCGTGGACTCAAGGGCGGACAAATTGGGCCCGGAACAGAACTACGCATTGCTTGGCGGACGCCAGAACTCATTCTTCTGGTACGAACGCCTCTTCACACCGCCCGCCGAGTTTCGCGAGGGACGGGTCTTGCTCACGTTCAAATACGTGAACGAGGAAGCCACGGTCTATCTCAACAAACGCTTGCTCGGCAAGGTGGACTCTGCCCACAGGACGCTCGATGTCACCCGGCATCTCCGCTATGGGAAGGAGAACCGGATCGACGTGCTGCTCTACTGCCCGGTCAAGCCCGGATACTCGGTGCGCAATGGCTGGGGGATGAGTGGCGACATCCATCTCGAACATCATTCCCATGCGCCCGAGATCCGCGATGTCTGGGTCAAGACTGCGAGCGGTTTTGACGGTAGCTTCGAGATGGTTGTCGAAACGCTTCGTGCGGAGCCGGGCACAACGCTCGTGATCGACATTCTAGACAAGGGAGACAAGGTGCTCGCTCACGCGGAACAGAGTGCCTCGAAGAGCCCGATCCACCTGACCGGGCAATGTCGGGAGTTTCGTTCGTGGTCGCCGGAGCAGCCCAATCTCTCCCGGCTGCGGGTCCGCTACAAACGTGCAGGCGAGGTGCTCGACGAGCGGTTCATGCGCTTCGGGTTTCGAAGCTTCGAGATCCGGAAGGCGCGGTTTCTGCTGAACGGCAAGGTGCTGCGGCTGCGTGCGGCGCATGCCAGCACTCCCTCACATGTCATGGAACCGGGCCGTCTCGGCATGCTCAAGCACTACGGACACAACAGTGTCTTCCTGCACGCGGCCACTCTGGCTACAACACCCCGTTGCTCAACCGAATGGACGAACTGGGCCTAGTCAGCTTTGCCCCCACGGACCGGGCGTGGCCCGACGAGAAAACCGTCGCCGCCGTCCGCAAATACCGCAACCACCCATCCATTCTGGGGTACGTCAGCGATCAGTTCGGCCAACTCGACCTGAACGGGTTCATCCACAATCCGTTCTCGGTCAGCGACACGTACTATCCGGAAAGTGCCAGAGGTGTGAAGCTGTACAGCTTTCTGCGCAAGCGGCACGATTTCTTCCAGGCGCTCGACCCGACCCGCCCGTACTTTCCACAGGCCACCGGCAACTTCGAGGGCGCGTTTCGCAGTGTCAATCATTACTCACATTTTGAGTTTCAAAAAAG
>JAGLDW010001341.1 GCA_023145395.1 Lentisphaeria bacterium
AAAACGGAATTCAAAATGTGAGTTGGTAGTTCTGCCTTTAGGCGGTGTCCCAATCGCCTTCCGCTTTGGCTAGGAGGAATATTGTCGGAGGAAATCTTCGTAGCCGAAACGACGGAGTTCTGTGATATTCCAGGTGTCCGATTCGGTTAGGTAGATGGTGGGTGGACACACGCCGTTGAACCAGTCGGCTTTGACTTGGCTGTAGGCGCCCGCGTAGGTGAAAGCGAGGCGATCGCCTGGGACAAGAGGGCGTGCAAAGCCGTGTTCGCCGAAGAGATCCCCAGCAAGACAAGTGCATCCCGCTAGCACGCAGCGAACTGGTCCTTCCGGGATGGTGGGCAGCAGCTCTGGCTCCCATTCGAACTCAAGCACTTCCGGAAGATGGTTGACGGCTGTGTCGAGCACGGCGATGGTGCGTCCATCGCGCTGGAAGACATCCTCCACCTGGGTCACGAGGAAGCCGGCGTCGCTGGCCACGGACATTCCGGGTTCCAGAACGACGTGAAGTCCATAGGTCTCGGCAAGCCGTTCCACGAGGGGGCGCAGCTTCGTCCGGTTGTCGGCGTCCGGGTACCAGTATCCACCACCGAGATTGAGCCATTGCAGCTTGTGCAGGTGGGCGCCGAGTGCTTCTTCGACGCGGGCGACGGTCTGGTCAAGCCCGGCAAGATCATCGCCTTCGCTGTTGCTGTGGAAGTGGATTCCTTCAACGGGGGGGGCGGAATCGTCCCGTGTGTCGAGCCATTGACGGGCCTCGGCCAGAGGAGTCCCAAGTTTCGAGGCGGTGCGGCAGGGATCGTAGCGTTCATCGTCCGTGAGAGACAGCCCTGGATTGACACGCAAGCCGAGGGAGGCAGTGCCATCAAGCGAGGCGAAGCGTTCCCACTGGGCCGGGGAATTGCAGGCGATGCAGTCGGAGATGCGGGTCAGTTCCGCGAAATCGCGGGCCGGGACGGCAGGGGCGGTGAAATGGACGCGTCCGGAGGAAGAGGCCAAGTCGCGTGCCAAACGGGCTTCGCAGAGGGAGCTGGCGGCAAAGCCGTCCACGTGTGCTGCCAGTGTGCGGAGAGGGGGGATGAGGGTGAATGCCTTGAGCGCGAACAGCAGTGTCGCCTGTGGTCCTGCCAGTTGTCGTATGGCGCTGGCGTTGGCAACGAGCTGGCTGGCATCGATCACGTAGGCGGGCGTGTCTACAGTTTCGATGATGCAGTTGGGAATCGGGTTCATCACGCAGTTCCATTCATTGTATGTGAGAGTTTTTCTTTCACCGACTCGCTGATTCGCGCGCGGTCCAGACCGAGCAGGTTCAAAGGCTGCAGCACGAAAGTGAGCCGGGCGGTGGTTCCTGCCCCGCCTTCGTTTTGGCAGACTGCGTACAATAGGTCCTGCAAGGTGTCTCGCAGCGCGGGACTGGGCAGGGAGTCGAGATTTCCTTCGTGCACAAAGCGGGGGAGGGGGAGGCTCGCGCGCCGTGCCCGCGCCGTGTAGTACTGCTGCATTGTGCGTGATCTCTCTCCGCCCCAGTCGAAGAATCCTCCCAGGAACAGATCCGCTCCGATATGGAATCCGAGTCCTTGGTGGAAGGCGTATTGGCGCGCGAGCATGGGCACGTGGAACTCCGTGAACAGATTCAGCAGGTCGGCGGTTTCGTCTGCGATGGGGGTGAGGCGCATTCTTTCGACGCCGTAGACCATGCGTGCCATGTAGGCGTGTGCGAACTGGACCGCCGTGTCCTGGGCGTCCAGGAAGCAGAAGGGAATGTTGGCGCCCGCCACGTCGCAGAGGTAGGCGTCCTTTCCCAGGCGAATCTCGAGAAGCTGATGCTGCACCCAGGTTGGCGGTTCCCCGCGCCGGTCGCTTTGGACAAAGGCTCTGAACTGCTGGCCGTAGTCGGGTGGCAGGCGCCCCGCCGCGCCGGCGATGACCTGACAGGGGATGCCGAGGATCTGACAGGCGAAACGGAGCGCCTCGTTCTTCTCCGCGCAGACTCCGCCCCAGCCTGTGGCGAACACGGGCCACATCTCTGCGCCATGCCGATAGTGGCGTCCTGCATGGTAGCGGGAGATGTTCTCGAAAGGAGCGGCGTGCACCGTGCCGGCGATGTGGAAGATCACGCGCAGTTGATCGTCGGGCGCGAGCGCATCGCTGAAGTGTCCTGTGAGCTGCTCGATGCTGCCGAGTGGCGCGCCATCGCGGAGAGCGACGCCCAGTTGCTCGAGGTCGAGAAATGAATCCATGGCGTCGAGGATGTGCGTGTGTTCCTCCGCGAACAGCCTGAGATAGCGGTCTTTGAGCGGGAGGTGTGGGGCGACGGGCAGCGCGTCCCCCCGTCGAATGCGCACGATGGTCTCGGTGCGCTCAAGGTGGAGTGTCGAGCCGGCTGGCCCCCGTCGACTTCTAAGAACCGCCGCACAAGGGTTTAGGGAATGGGAGGGGTGGACTAGCAGAAGTCGGAGTCGTTCGTGGTCGAAGGGATTCTCGGCTCTGGGCAGGTAGCCGGCCTTCTCCGCATCGTCCGACGAAAGAGTCAGAAACTTCAACACATCGGCGACGCGCCAACTTGTCATTTTTGCCGGCAGCTCGAGCTTGTATGGGGCACGATTTCCCGCCGTATCCTCAAAAATCAGCGTGCGGGATGAACGAGTATGGCCTCGCATGTGGTCGGTCGGTGTCAGGGTGTTTCTCTTCTACGTGGGGTTGCGGTTCGTTCTCGCCACGGAAAGTGTACTGCCTGCCTGCGCATTTTCGAGTCCCGGTTTTCCTTCCGTCTGTTGTCAACATTCCTCCGCCTATGTAGTGTAGAGGTCTCCGGGGACGGTTTGCGACCTTGCCCTGCCTTGCGTCGTTTCGAGATTGGGTCTTGAAAACAGGGAGAGAGTTTTGTGAAAGCCGTTTCGTACATTGCCGACATTGGCGTGTTTTGCGTCATGCTGTTCGTCTTCAACGTCAATTTCATCGCGTCGTTTTTCGTGTCCATGGCGGTTGGCATCGGCATCCGGCACTTCTTCTGTCGCGGAAAATGAACCAGGAGGAAGATGACGATGGTTGCTCCCGTGCATGTCGCGGGATTCAGAACTGGAATGGATCCATGAGAGAAATACGGAAAAGATGGTCTGGGGTGAAACCCGCTTTTCGATTGTTTCCCCTACTCTTAGTTTTTTGGGCCGTCTGCGTATTTGTGCACGGAGACGACACGAAGATGAGCTTGGAGGAACTTGTGCGGAAGGGCGACACGCTCTACGCCGCCTTTGACAATCGCAAGGCGCTTGTCTACTACCAGAAGGCCTGGGAACTCGCCCCGCAGGACGCGGAGTTGCTGACAAAGTTGACCTGGACCTGCAACAACGTGGGCGAGGATCTGGATTCGAAGGCCTCGGAACCCTATTTCTCGCTGGCAATTGTGTATGCGGAAAAATTGAAGAAACTGGCGCCAAAGAGCAGTCTGACTTGGTTTCTGTCGGCGATTGTGAACGGCAATCTTGGTCTTCACCGTGGCGGCAAGCAGAAGGTGACCTTGTCCCGGCATGTGGCGGAAGATGCGAAGAAAGCAATTGCTCTGGACCCCAATTTCTCTCCAGGATATGTGGTCCTCGGGGTGTACTACAGAGAGGTGGCCACGCTGAACTGGGCCTTGCGCATGGCTGCGAAACACCTGCTTGGCGGATTGCCGTCGGGCACGCTGAAGCAGGCGGAGCAGATGCTGCTTACGGGGATCAAGAAGGAACCTGGCAATGTGTATGCCCATTATCAGCTCGCCATCACCTACGAAGTGATGAAGAAACCCAAGAAGGCTGTGACGTACTACCGGAATGTGGTACGCCTCCCAGTGGTCGATCATCAGGATCCCGTGTTCAAGAAAAAGTCGAAAGCTCGAATCAGCGAGTTGGAATAG
>JAGLDW010001342.1 GCA_023145395.1 Lentisphaeria bacterium
TGCTGCTGTTCCAGCCGCTGTCGCGGTGTAAGTGGCGTCTTGGCCTTGGCCCCACGTGTTGGCACTGACGCCAAGGGTCTACCGCTACAGCGTCTCTCGCTTGACGGCGTGATACCGAGAGATCGACGAAGCTGGCGCAAGCTCTCATTGAGGCGCCTGGGCAGATCCTGTCCCGATGTCAGATAGGGGAGGTGTAGCGTGAGAAAGATGGCGACCGACTTGGGCGCATCGGCCAGGTGAGTGCCGATCCAAGAAGCCACCTCATGCCGCTCTTCAGAAGTCAGTGTTGTTGTGGTGGCTACCGCATTCACAGAGATCGTAAGATCAAAAAAAGGGATCGAGGTCAAGCCCTAATTTGTCCGTGCTCTGCGACGCGTCAGGCGGATGAGCGCCAGGAGCGAGCTCGCTTGTGAACCGTGAAGCGTGCTCCTTCGAGGAGCAGCGACAGTTCCCCTCGCGAGATCGGTGCGCCAATGGGGCGCTCTTCGAAGGTCTGGAGCACATTCACCCGGCCCCCCTCGAACCGTCGGGTCACCAGATACAAGCCTATCTCGTCGCCCATTAAGGCTCGCAGCTGCGTATGGTCCCGCTTGACGAAGACAACGCAGTCGCCGCTGTAGGGATCCGCGCCCAGGAGGTAGGCTTCCCCGAGCAACCCATCGGGGCCCTTTCTGAAGTCTACACGGTGATGAGCGAGGATCACTCTTCGGATTTTCACAGGCAACATCGCTGCCCCCATGGATTCTGATCCTGTCTGGTCATCGCTTGCCCCCTATCGCTGTCGTTGTCTGATGCAGAGGGTCCAATCGCCTAATCGCAGCTCCAACTCGAGATCTTGCTTCTGCGGCGCTGGCTCCCCACCATGTCGCGCTGCTGCGAAGTCATCGACGACGGGGAATACGCGAAGCTCTTGTCTCTGCAGAGGGCGCTCTGGTTCCCGCGCCTGCGGGTGCTTTCGCCATTGAGCCACCTGGTCCGAGGTCACGCCGCACACACGCCGCACCTCGTTTTCCTCTATCCCACTATCCAGCACTTCCAGCGTTGCCTGGCGTAGCCCATCCGGGATCCGCGTTCTCGGCGAATGCGTTCGGCGAAATCGCGCAAAGTCGCGTCGAAGACCCGCGATGCGAAGGCCGACCTCGCCATCGTCCCTCACCGCGTATCCAAGAATCTTCTGGGCTCGGCTGCCCCGTATCCTTCGTGATGATCCCATCGTGCTGGCTCCTTGCTGGTGGATTGCTATGTGGGAGCCAGCGTATGCGGAGCGGCCTGGGTTGTCCCTCCCCCGTCAGTGCACTGCGTACGAACGTTCCAACGGAAGATGAAGCC
>JAGLDW010001343.1 GCA_023145395.1 Lentisphaeria bacterium
GAGGCACGGAGACACGGAGGAAGAAAGACGCGGAGATCCGGCGATTTCTCTCCGCCGTCAAACCGGCAAAGCGAACTCGCCAGATGATCTTGTTCTGGAGAAGACGGAAGCGACAAGTCAACAGTTCCGCGAACTCGAAAAGAAGAATACATTGCCGGAGCTGGAGCCGGTCGGAAGGCCGGATTCAGATCCGGAAATCTCCTCTTCCGCTTTTCTCTGTGTCTCCGTGTCTCCAGCGTAGCGGGTGGTTCAATCTGAGTGCGGATCGGCTTCGAGGGACGACAAGGCAGAGTCCCACCATCGTGAGTGCCTGGCGAATGACTCGAAACAAGCTGTGGGAAACGACTATGAAAATCCGCATACTCAGAACAATTCGCTTCCTGAGTGTTCTCTCCCTGGTCCTCGCACTTTGCGGTTGCGGCGACAAGGGTCCGGTCAAGCGTTCCTGGGGGAGCATGAAGGGCCTTCGGGACATTGTCGGCAACATGAATGACGTATCGTATTCCTCCGGTAGAACCCAGGCTCCAAGGCCCAACGCACTAGGCATGCCAGTAGCCATGCCTGATTTTGAGGGGGAGTTTGTTTGGGCGGAATACGCCGCCCCATGGTGCAAGGCCTGTACATGGCAGGCGCCGGAGACGAAAAAGGTCGAGAAGGAGATGGCGGACGCCGTCGTATTTCTCACCATCATGACGGGCAAGAGCACCGAGTACAACGACCATGCGACCGTGGAGACCGCAAAGGCCTGGTCCCAGCGCTTTGGGCTCGACGCCAAACGAGTGCTTGCCGCCGAACTATGGTTCAAGACCGTTCCAGAACATCGCTTTTACTCGCCCCAGGGGCACACGCTGTTTGTCCATGTGGGAGCTCTGACCGCTGATCAAATCCGGCAGGTGATATCCTACTATAAAGCGGACTGGGAAGAGTGGTCGAAAACTGGCAAGCGGGCCGACTGGATGACCTCCAAATAGTCAAACAACTGTTCGCTCGGACAGAGGCTCGGGATCTCTGGAACCGAGGATGGTTTCCATGCGTTTGCTCGCGGTCCCGGACGATCCGCATCACTATCGTCTCATCGCTTTCCCCAACAACCATCCGGTTGCTTTTCCTCGTGCTACCCCTATTTCCTAGCCTCATCACAGCGCCAGACAAGAAAAACACAGCTCCCTGTTGACAAACGGCACACATGAAGATAGCATTTCTCTATGAGTGAATTCGACTGGAATGACGAGAAGAATGCCATGTTGTCCCGCACCCGTGGGGTGTGTTTTGAGGACGTTCTTGTTTGTATCCAGAATGGCGCTGTTCTAGATGTCATCCGGCACCCGAATCAAGAGTGCTATCCTGGGCAGAATATGATCGTCCTCAATGTGGGTGGATACGTGTGGCTTGTTCCTTATGTGAAAGACAAAGGTGTACGCTTCTTGAAGACCATCATTCCAAGTCGCAAGGCCACCAGGGAGTATCTGGCATGAATAAGAACCCAATGCAGTTCGACAAGGAGGAACTCCAAATCCTGCAGGACTTGGAGGGTGGCGAGTTCCGAAGCATCCGCAATCTTGAAGCAGAGAAACAGAACTTGGAAGATGCTGCCCGGAACACCCTCCGGAAGGACAAGCGCATCAATATCCGTATCTCCTCCCGCGATCTGGAGCACCTCCAGATGCGAGCCGCAAGAGAGGGTGTGCCATACCAGACCTATATCTCAAGCTCGTTGCACAAGCTGGTCTCTGGCCGACTCAAGGAATTGGTCTAGCAAACAGGGATGGGACCTGACTAGACACGGTCATGATCCGGTCCCATTCCTCGGCGAGTTTTTCACATTTCTGGACATCAGCGCCTGCAATGGAGAATCCAGTGAGCCGTTTTGCTGTCTCGTGTGCGATGATTGTCTGCGGCCTGTTCCTGCATGGTGCGGAGGAGGAGTTCAAACTGCCTGCGGTCGCGGCGGTTGTCGAATTGAAGGCGTTGTGTCCGCGCACCGAGATTGCGGTGGAGGGGAGAGGGACAGCATGTCTGGTTGTTCCAGACCGTGCATCGACTCGTGCTGCCGCAGAGCATTTTCGCGCGGAGATTGCCCGTCGCACAGGAGTGAGTCTCCCCGTCGTGTCGGATGTGGAGCTAGTGGACGCTTCATGGCGTGTGGATCCTGTGCGGGCGAGTGGGACGACCTGGATCGCGTTCGGGAATGTGAACACGAACCGCCTGCTGGCCGTGCTGTACGGGCAACGCTATGTCGTGGCCGACTCGATTTGTCCAGGAGAGGGAGGACATGTCGTCCGCACTGTGCACGATCCCTTCGCGACGGGAGTGAACGTGCTTGTGCTGGCTGGTTCGGACGATGCCGGCGTTGCGCGAGCCGTGGCGGTGTTCCTGGAGAAGCACGCGTCATCCGGTGCGGGCGGTAGTCTGGTCCTTCCCACGCCTGTGGTGGACGTGTCGTTCGAGACGAAAGCGTACCGTTTCTTTCCCGATGTGACCGATTCCCTCTCCTCCAAGCGCCAGCCCCAGTACACGGGGCTCGACTGGTTCCGTGATCGTTGGACCAAGGCCGGGTTCATGAATGCCGACGGGCGCATTGTCACGCATGCCTCCAAGACTGCGACACGGACGGCGTTGACAGGGGCGATCAGCCGCATGGGGCAGACCTACTTTCGGACGGGAAATCCGGCTCTGCCGCCCATGATGAAGGAGTTGCTGGACAAGAACCGGCATCTTCTGCAGAACGCGGACGGCGTGCATGGCATGGGTGGACGCACGTCGGGGCATGTTCATCAATGGGATCTGCTCGAGGAGTTGCCGGTGTGGACGCGGGAGGATCGCCTGGCCATGACCAACGCGCTGTTGGCCGACGCGGCGTTGGGCAATGAGCGGCGGGCGTTCCACAAGCAGGTGGCGGAGGGCATGCGGCAGTG
>JAGLDW010001344.1 GCA_023145395.1 Lentisphaeria bacterium
TCGGACGCGAGCCGGTACTGGATGCGCTGCGCCGACGCTGTGTTCGATGGGCAGGCCAGCACGTTCCAGATTCTTGAGGATGCCGCCGGGTACCTCGGCTATGCGCCAGCAAGCACGGTGAACTACGCGCTGGCTCGGGGCAATCTGCGCTATCTCGACCGAGGGGTCGCCCTGCACCACGCCATTTCTGTGGCGCGGACGTGCATCAACAACCTCGGTCTATCCACCGGTTTCGGGGACAGCTCGAATCTGGTGCAGCCTTCGTTCTTCGAGCAGCTTGCCCCCGTGGCCTGGTACCATCGTGATCCGCAGCTGTACTGGATCATTCGCAACATGCTTCCGCAGGCTTGCGGACTCCGCATTTTCCAGAACTCCATCGCCTTTGATCTGAGCGTCGAGCCTGTGCGCCCCGACCAGTGGACCGGGATGAGCGTGCTGCCCATCTACGAGGCGCCTCTGGCGAAGGGGGATGCGCGCGAGAAGCCCGTGTACGCCGATCGAACGATCGTCGATTCCGCGTTGTTCAACAAGATCGTGTTTCGCGAGAACTGGGACGAGGACGGGCAATACATGCTGCTGGACGGCGCGGGTGTGTGGGGCGGTCCCCCCGGCCCGCACGGTCACAAGCAGAACGACATCAACACGGTGATCAATCTGACCGCGCATGGACGCATGTGGCTGGTGGATCACACGTACCAGTACCGCTCCTATGCAGACCACAGTGGCGTGATGCTGATGCGCGAAGGCCGGGGAGGCTACCGGAAACGCACGCTGGCGCGCATCCGCTCGCTGGGGGAGAACGCGAAGTGGGGAATCAGCGGAACCTCGTTCATGGACAACACGCGGGCGATTTTCTGGCGCAAGGGAAAGTATTTTCTGGTAGTGGACCGGTGCGTGGCGCCAACGGACGGGGAGTACATGGCGCGCTGCAGTTGGCGCACGCTGGGAGAGCCCACACAGGAGGAGACGGGACTCCTGCTCGAGCAGCAGGACCGCTTTTTCCGGATTGTCTCGGACGGTCGGGCCAGCCTTGATGTCGAGGCCGTGCGTCTGACCAGCGATCATTGGTCCAGGTTCTACCCCTTCGCGGAGCCGGTTGTGCAGGTTCTTCAGGAGGATAGGCGTGCGTTGCTCAGAGCGGGAGAGGCGCTGGGTTTTGCCAATCTTCTGATTCCTGGAGCGACACAGGAGGAGACCAAGAGAGTCGAGCTGCGGAGTCCGCGGGAATCCGTGGTGGTGGTGCGCGATGGCGCTGCAACTGTGGTTGCGGGGACGGGCGTTGTGCCTGGCACCGATCTTGCCGGTGGAATGTTTCTGTTTGCTCCCAGCACGGCTTTCATGGGGGAGTGCACGGACGCGTTTGGGGGAGCGGTGCTGTCTGACGGTCCGTGCGATGTGATGCTGGATCTGGGGAGTGGAGAGCTGCGCGTCCGCTGTGTCGAGGGACGTGTGATTACCTTGCGGGGGGATGTCGAGACGGTGTTGGTGGATGGGAAGCAGGTTGCCTTGGAGCGGCGTGTCGATGGCGGCGTGTCCGTGGCGCTTGCTGCGGGAACGAGTCTTGTGCAGCCCAGAGGATGGAGTGGGTTGCGGCCCGCTGCGGAGTTCGCAAACGCGATGCGGGAGCGGATTGCCAAGCTGCCTTCGGACACAAAGGCGGAGACTGCGTCGGGCGTCAGCGCGGATGGGAGCGGGAACCCCGAGATTGGCGTGGAGGAGATCGATCTGGCACTGCCCGTTGCGGCCGCGCTCGTCGTCGATATGGATGGCGACGGAACGCGAGAGTGGGTGGCTGGGGGGGCGGATGGCGCCGGAATCTTTCGCGCGGATGGCACCGTGGTCGCCCGGTTCGCCCGGGGTGTTGAGATTCTTTCTCTGGACGTGGGGGATGTGGACGGCGACGGCGTGCCCGAGATCGTTGCGGGCACGAAGGGCTGCAAAGTGCGCCTGTATCGTGCCGACGGAAGCCCGTTGTGGGAGTTTGCCTGCAAACCGAGCAAGGGGTCCACGGATGGCACTCCCGTAGTGGAGATGGTCAGGATTGCGGATCTGGATGGCGATGGGAGTCGGGAGATCGTGGCCGGTGCGAATTGGGTGCATGTGATCAATGCGGACGGAAGCCTGCGGTGGGAACGCTACATGGATCTTCGGAGAGGACGGATCTGCGGAGACTTCGTCTGCGGGGACGTGACGGATCTCGACGGCGACGGCACACGGGAGATCGTGGCGTTGTTCAATACCTCCTATCCGTTGCTGAAGGCCTATGATCATCGTGGAGAAGTCGTCCTTCCTGCCGGGAAGACGCCGCATGGCGGCGTGAATATCAGCAGTCCCCGTGGAGTGACTGTGTGTGCGGTTCCTGGTGGTGTGACGAAGCAGATAGTCTGCGGAACGAGTCGGGATGTGCGTGTGATCCGGCACAACGAATCGAGTGCCTCCGGCATGCTGGCGAACATCAGTGGCGCAGTGGTGGCGCTGGCTTCATGCACGGAGGATGGAACTGTGCTCCTGGCTGTGGCGGACCCCTTTTGCGGTGTGCGACTGGGGGAGCTTGAACCCTCGAAAGACGCGAGACGGATCAAGTGGCGTCAACGCTGGTATCATAGCCTGGAGGGGAAGATCAGCGTGGTGGAGTTCGTCCGTGATTCATCCGGACGGCTGCGGGTGGCCGTGGGAACAAAAAATGGAGGTGTGACCGTGTTTCACGCTCAGACGGGTGATGCAGTGTGTCGGGTCCCGACCCGATCAGGCGCCGTTGTCCGGATCTTCGAGGAGTCGAGTGGGGGAATCACTGTCCTGTCGAGGAA
>JAGLDW010001345.1 GCA_023145395.1 Lentisphaeria bacterium
CGCCCGGTGGCGTCTAGGCTGGGGGGCACCCATTCGCCCGGCCGAGCTTGCGCCGCAGTCTCAACATGCCGATGAGAGCTTCGATCATGATCCAGGGAGTCATCTTGCTCTTGCCCTGCAGACGATTGGTGAAAACGATGGGCACCTCGCTGATTCTGGCATTCTTGAGCGCGGCGCGATGATTTAACTCCACTTGGAATCCAAACCCACGCATAAGAAATTTCTCCGGAAGAATGTCTCGAAGCAGATCGCCTCGCCAGCATTTGAAGCCGCCGGTCACATCCCTGAGGTTCAGGCCGAGGACGCGGCACGCGTAGCGGGAACCCAATGTGCTGATGAGTTGCCGGTGCCATCCCCAATTCTCGCTGGATCCACCATTCACATAGCGTGACCCGATCACCAAGTCGCTGCCGCTCTCCAGCGTCTCGATCATGGTCGGGAGAACGTGGGGTGAATGTGAGAAGTCGGCATCCATCTGGATCACGGTTTTCGCACCTTGGTCAAGTACTTTGCGGAAGCCGTCGAGATAGGCGGGACCAAGCCCCCGTTTTCTGTCACGGCGCAGGAGTTGAATGGCGGGGTTCCGCTCGCTCATGAGAGCCACGACCTCGCCCGTGCCATCCGGGGAGTTGTCGTCGACGACGAGCAACTGGCAGTCCGGCAGAGCCTTGAAGACATCCTTGACCAAAGAAGGGATGTTGTCTCGCTCATTGAACGTTGGCACGACAACTGTGGTGTGCATGTATCATCTCTCCAAAGGCGCGCGAGTCACTGCTCTCCAAAGCATCTCCATCTTCTCCGTCCTTTGGCTGTAGTCCCGCCCCCTTGAAGGGGAAGAACATACAACTACAAACAAACACAATATAGCGTGTATCCATAGCGCGCAAGCCAAGTCGCGCAGTGTCGCCCGATCCCCTGGTGAAGCTTGCAGTTGCATCCGTGCGCATCGAGTTGACCCGTCACGGGGCGCATAAGCCACTGCCTATGATTGTCTTCTGCTTGCGTGGAAACAGTTTCGAGAGTATAGTAGCTGGTCCCCGATTAGAACCTGAAGCGCGTGTTGTGACACACCGGCAGTTCCGGCTGGAGCACGCTGTTGGATTCGATAAAAAGGGTTGCCATCTCGATGTGGCAGCCTCTTTTTTTGCCTGGATGACGCTCTGGCGCCCAAGATGCATTTCTGTACGGAGAGACAATGGATTTTACGAGTTTAGGACTACAAGACGAACTGCTGCGTGCGGTTGCGGATCTAGGATTCGAGACCCCCATGCCCATTCAGGAGCAGGCAATTCCGCTGCTTCTCGCCGGCGAGCGGGACTTTGTCGGCTTGGCGCAGACGGGGACGGGCAAGACGTGTGCTTTTGGCCTGCCCCTGCTGAGCCGGATCGATTCCTCGCGGCGCGAGCCGCAGGCGCTGGTGGTCTGTCCCACGCGTGAGTTGTGTTTGCAGACGAGCAAGGAGATGAGTCGGTTCGCCAAGCACCTGCCGGGCTTGAACTGTGTGGCCGTGTACGGGGGAGCGAGCATTGGGGGGCAGATTAGTCAGATCCGGCGCGGCGCCCACGTGGTGATCGCCACACCGGGCAGGCTGCTCGACCTTGTCCGGCGCAAGGCGCTCAATATGTCGGCCGTCGGATGCGTGGTGCTCGACGAGGCGGACGAGATGCTCAACATGGGCTTTCGCGATGAGATTGATGCCATCTTCGAGAGTGTGCATGAAGATGCCCGCGTCTGGTTGTTCTCCGCGACCATGGCGGAGGGCGTGGCTCGCATTGCCAAGAAATACTTGACCGATCCAGCGGAGGTGATCATTGGCGAGCGGAATCGCAGCGCGGAGAACATCACCCATGTCTGCTACATGGTGCGCGAGTCGGATCGGTACCAGGTGCTGCTCAGGCTGCTTGAAAGCACACCGGGCATTTTCGGACTTGTGTTCTGCCGCACTCGGCAGGAGACTCGGGAGGTGGCGGAACACCTGCTGCAGGACGGCTATCCGGCTGAGGCCTTGCATGGGGAATTGTCCCAGGGGCAACGCGACAACGTGATGCGCAAGTTCCGGAAGAAGGCCATTCCCATTCTAGTGGCCACCGACGTCGCGGCCCGCGGGCTCGATGTCCAGGGCATCACCCATGTGATTCACTACCGCCTGCCCGACGATGGAGAGGCCTACACGCATCGCAGCGGACGTACCGCTCGCGCTGGAATGACGGGTTTCTCCATAGCGCTTATCACGTCAAGGGAGACGTGGCGTGTCCGCCGGGTGGAGAAGAATGGGCGCCTTCGCTTCGAGGCCGGGCGGGTTCCGACCGGCGAGGATATCTGCACTGCCCGTCTCAAAACGCTGGTGGAGACGATCGGCGCTGCCGAAAGTGACGAGGCGGGGCGTTTGCGCGAGCGTTTCGCCGATGCCTACACAGCCTTGGACGCCTTGGACACGCAGGCGCTTGTGGATCACATCGTGAACCGGGAACTGGGCTCGTTTCTCAAGGACAAACGAGCGTTCACGGACTTGAATGCCAGCAGTCAGCCATCACGAGACCACAAGAGCGACCGGAAGGGACCGCGGAAATCGACTCCTGCCATGCACACGCTGAGTCTCTCCATCGACATTGGGCGTTCTTCGGACGCCAACAAGAGCGGCATCGTCCGTTTTGTGTGTGACGTGGGGCGGATCAACTCCGACCGAATCGGCAGTATCGTCATGCATCAGGATGTCTCCTACTTCGAGGTGGACGAGAACCTTGCCGAGCAGGTGCTTCTTGGCTGTCGTGGTGCGAAGTTCGATGGACGCGAGGTGGATGTGCGCCTGCCCTCGGGCGGTGCACGCCGCCGTCTCCGGCGTCCCAATCAGGAACAGCGCAAGCGACCCCGGCACCATCGCCGTCCCGGAGATGGCGGACGCCCTCATTGATCGGTGGAGAGCGCCTTCAGAAGCTGATCGTGCCATGGGCGAAGGGGAGCTGCGCATGGATGGCCTGAGTAGCCGTTTTCTCGATGCCTTCGAGCACGCGCGGAGCTACATTGACAGCGGGCACTTGAGCTGTGCCGTGCTCGGCGT
>JAGLDW010001346.1 GCA_023145395.1 Lentisphaeria bacterium
GGCGGCTGGTTCGTGTAGCATGTTTCCCCCCATGTGGTTAATTGATTGATCTGTTTTGAAAAATGCAGGCCGAATCTACGTGGAATGCCCGGTCGAATGCCAGTAAAATACGCCAAATTAATACGTGTATAATGAGGGTGTTATTACTGTGGATACACCGCCCCTGTTGCACGGGGTGGGGTGGGCTATAAGGATGTAGAGGTGAGGGCGTCTTCACGGTGGCGGAGCAGGAGCGATTTCTTCGCACCGAAATAATAGCGGATGCCACCGAGGGCGAAGTAGTCGCCGTTGCCGCCGCGCCCGCCGGTAGCAAAGAGGCTGAGCCCGCCGAGGTCGGTCAGGTATTCCGCGTCGCCGCTCCAAACGGTTCGGTGGTCGAAGCGTCCCACACCGGCGGAGAGCATGAGAAGGTCTTCCGCCAAGTAGTAGTGTGCATCGATACGGCCATAACCATCGTCGCCGAGGTCGCCGGACTGGCTACCGAGCTGTCCGGCGAGGGTGATCTGGTTCCAGTACATTTCCCCCTCGCCGCCGATGCGCCAGAGGTCGGTGCTCCGGTGCTGGAGATAGGAAGCCGTTAGGCCTATCAGGGCATACTCCGGATTGCGCCAAAATAGGTGACCTCCCGCGCTATAGATTCCTCTGCTGTCGCGCTGCCCATAAAGTCCGTCGAATTGTGCCCCGAAGTAGGACGCTAGCGGAAAGGTATAATGGCCTGAAAGGTTGAGCGTTCCTTCCCCGTCAACCAGACCGCCAAAGAGATCCACGTTCCCGTTGGGTACTGAAACTGCCGGGTTGCCTGTTTCCGCGTTTGCCGCCACGGAAAGGGTGAGGAGTAGCATGATTCCGGTAAGTCGCAGGGTCTGTTCCATGGGATTCTCCAGCCAAGAGGAAAGCCCGCCGCTTGTGCGGCGGGCTTTGGTGGTAATAGGGATTGGTGGTCCCGCCTTAGTTTCCGGCTCGGCCGCCGACACCCTTGGTGCCTTTGGCGATTTCCTTGGCCTTGCCTTTCGGGCGTAGCGAGCGGGAGGCGGCGCCGGCCTGCCACATTTCGGAGTCGTGGATGGCTCCGAGTTCCTTGTCGAGGCGTTCCTTGTAGTTCTTCGCGCCGCAGACGCGAAGGACGCGTTTGGCCTCGTCCTTGTTCTTGACGGATTTATACAGATCCTTGAAGACGGGCAGGGTGGCTTTCTTGAACTTGGGTGCCCAGTCGAGCGCACCGCGCTGCGCGGTGGCGGAGCAGTTGGCGAACATCCAGTCCATGCCGTTTTCGTCCACCAGACGGATCAGACT
>JAGLDW010001347.1 GCA_023145395.1 Lentisphaeria bacterium
AGGCCATTCTCAGGCATTCTTCTTGTCCTCCATCCCCTTTGCAGACTGGGTCGCGATCCAGGCCTCCAGATCCTCACGTTTGAAGCGCCACTGCCCCCCCACCTTGAAGCAGGGGATCTTGCGCTTCTGCGCGAGCCCGTAGACGGTCTTCTCCGTGACCTTGAGGTACTCGGCAACGTCCCGGATGGTCAGGATGTCTTCGGTCATGTGCTCACGGCCTCTTGGCATTTTAGTTCAAGGTCGTGTATGATACGCCAATCTTTTCCAAAGCTCAACCACTTGATAATCCTTCAGTCTGGCGGTTCAGGGTGGACAGACAGGAGTCGGGCACATGACGAGCGAACAGCCAACTGCGGAGAAGCGCAAGCCCAGTGGCTCCTTGCGCTCTGATGAACCTATCCGGTCTCTTGAGGACGACCGACTGGCGCGTGGCCGGCTGGTCGAGGTCATTGCGGGCCACATCCTGGCCACGGATGCGCCCGAGTCGGTTGTGATCGCCTTCAACGCCCCGTGGGGTGCCGGCAAGTCCTCCTTCCTCAATCTGCTCGAAGGCCGCCTCGCGTTTGATGGGGATGGGGATGAGCAGGCCAGCGAACAGCCCATCATCATTCGGTTCAACCCATGGCACTACGGGAGCGTTGAGCAGCTCGTCCGCATGTTCTTCGCCGAACTCGCACGAGGCATAGGGAAGGCCGGACGCCAGGAACTGGGGAAGAAGATCGGTGACCTCCTGAATACCGCCGGCGCCATTGCCTCGGTATTCTCGTCGGGGGCCGGATCGCTGCTCAAGGACGCGGGCAAGGCTCTCAAGGATGATAAAGGCCTACCGGAGTTGAAGGCACAGCTCGACAAGCTCTTGCCCGAGTTGAATTAACGAGTCGTTGTTTTCATCGACGACATCGACCGCCTCGAACGCGACGTCCTGCGGCTGCTCTTCCGCATGGTTCGCCTGAACGCGGATTTCCCAAACGTCACCTATGTTCTGGCGTTCGACCGCCTTGTCGTCGAGCGCAACCTCGACGAAGAGAACGGCGTCCGGGGGCGCGACTACCTGGAGAAGATCATTCAGGTTTCCTTCGACATCCCGGAGCCGGAACCTGAGACGATCCACCGCATCCTTTTTGCGGAGATGGATGTGGTCCTGGAGTCACTCAAGACACGGCCGCTTGATCAACACCGCTGGGGCAACGTCTTTCACAGTGGCTTCAAGGAGCATTTTCGAACCATCCGGCACATCAAGCGCTACGCGAACGGGCTACGACTGACCCTTGCGCCTCTCGCTGAGGAAGTCGATCTTGTGGACTTCCTTGCGATTGAGCTAATCCGCGTGTTTCATCCCGAGGTCTACCTGGGAATTGTGCAAGGCAAGGAC
>JAGLDW010001348.1 GCA_023145395.1 Lentisphaeria bacterium
CCCATGTCCTCATGCGTTGTCCACGCCTGCGTGTGCCCTGCTCTAAGGAGATTGCTCTCGACGTGGCTCCGACCTCCGGGGAGGTTCTCCCACGCCTTGGCGTCATACACGAAATCGTATGCGAATGTGAGGTCGTAGGGGATGTCGTAGTTGTTCGTATGTCGCCACTTGTAGTGAGTCCATGTGTTGTATGGTCGTGGGGGATTGATGCAGAACTTGGCGGGGCGCGGGAATGATTCAATCCGAATCACGGGCCACTCGGGGAAGACATCCGCAAACCGGGCAAGAATCAGTATTGCGCGTCGGGCAAGGGCCTCGTTTCCAGTTTCGGTGTACAGCCGTCCCAGGGCTCTGGCTGCTTCTGCCAGTTTGGCATGGCGATAATTGCGCAACAGCGCTCCCGTGAAACGTCGGTTGCGTCCTTTTCCCTCATAGTGGAAGGCAATCTCTCTGCCGCCCTTGCTCGTTCCCCCTATGGCGCCGGTCCATGCTGCCTCGTTCTCACGGACAACGGTTTTGCAGGCCTTGCAGAACAATGCATCGGGGTGGGCAAACGTGAATATGAGCTTTCCCCCGCATGCCGGACACGGCGACGGCCAGTCGATCCCGTTGTCGGTGCAGATGAAGCCCAAAAGCTTCTCCCGATTCAACTCCATCACCTGTTCGGCCAGCGCTTGCTGCTCGGAACGATTTTTCTTGAGGCGCCGGTCGTCCGCCTGCGACAGCAGCACTGGATGGGTGACAGCCGCACTGGGAAGGTGCGGTGCTCCGACAGCTCTTTGGGCAGACACATGCGATGGAGCCACCATGGCGACCATCAGCAGGTACAGGCATGCGGACGTTTTCAAGACAATACCTCTGGTAGCGGCATCAGTGCCCCGCATCTTGGGGCCTCAGATTGCCCGAAATGGGAATCAGTTCAAACGAATCGACGTACACGGCGGACAGATTCTCCGGGTTGTTTTGCGGCCAAACGAAAGCGTCCTGACAGCGAACGCCTTCTTTCAGTTCCAGAGGCTCCGGGAGTTCGTGCCACTGCCACTTGCCATCTTCCACGTCACGGACTTTCACGGTGACGCTGGCGCATGTGCCGCCAGCCCAAGTGCCGAGATTGGTGTAGGAGTATCCGAAACGGAATGCGTTGCCGTCGTCGCCTTTCCTATCGATCTTGATCCTTATCCTCAGTCGATATTGCCGGGCGTGGTTTCGGGCTTCCTTGAGGTGAGGCGTGATGTTCCAGCGTATGGACTGCCCAAAGGTCCATTGCCGATCTGCCGTCTGCACTAGGCAAGAACCATGCTCCGTGGTCTCATCCTTGACCACAGAGTAGGTCTGGTGAGGATTGCTCAGCGTGGCGGCAGGCTTGCGGATGGCACCGTCCGCGGGGTTCTCTGGGCGGTAGGGCTTGCGCTCCAGAAGGGACCGGATGCGGGCGTAGAGATTCTTGACAGCTTTCGCTGGGTCGGATCCTCCGGAGATCCGGGTTACTTTTGCCTTTTGACTGACCTCGATGAAACGTGTGCCCGCGATTCGGATTCCTTCCGAGACTGGTTGCGACAGGTCCACAAAGGCCACC
>JAGLDW010001349.1 GCA_023145395.1 Lentisphaeria bacterium
GGCTGCGACAGATCCACAAAGGCCACCGGCTTCCAGATGCCCGCCGCGTGCGTCTTCTTCTCAACCCGGATCACCAACTGGTGCTTGCCTGGCTTGATCGCATTCTTGATGGGCAGGTAGAAGCCCTGGTTCCACATGATGCCAGGCGACTCCTTCTGTTCCCCGACCTTGTCCCCGTCGATAAAGACATCGCAGATCCCGTCCACAGCCCCGAAATAGAGCGAGAGCGAGCCTCCCGCGACTGGGGCTGGGAGATCGAATGATGTCGCATACCAGGCCGCGCCGTGATAATCATGGCCCTGTTTGGTCCAGAAGTCGTCGGTGCGAATACGATCCCAATCCGAGAAGTCCGTCCGCTTTTTCCAGCCTTTTTCTAGCCCCACATCCTCCGGATCCAGTCTGAAGGCCCACTCGATGGGCAACGAAAGGACGCTGCCCTTGCGTTCCATCTCCCTGATCAACATCAGATACCAAATGGACAGCCGGGCCCCGGCCACGCGTTGCTTCTCGGGCGCGGTCTCGGCTTCGGCTTCAGCCTGTTCCAAGATGGCGTCGGCCTCGGCGATGAAGTCATCATCATAGGCATGCCGATATGGAGGGGCACCTCTACAAGTTAGGGGATTCTTGCCGTCTGGGTCCACCTTGGAAAAATGGTAGTCGTGTAGAGCATCGACATACTCGAGGACGGCTTTGCCGCCCTTGCCGTAGTAGAGCCGGCAGAACTCCTCGATGGCACTGCGGGCATCAGTCTCGGGCCGCCACATGAGTTTCGCCACGAGGTAGTGTCGGAGCGGTCTCAGGGACGGTCCCGGCGAGTAGGAGCTTTCGGTGAACAGTCCCCGCATCCCGTGTTGATGCATCAGGCGGAAGTTGGCGACAAGCCCCCGCAGGTCCGGAAAGGGCGTCATAAAGGGGCTGAAGTTGGTGATGTAGTACCAGACGTGGAATCTGTCTGTGGCCTTCGACCATGCGACCAGGTTGCGATAGCTGGCGCGGTTGCGTTCGCTTTTGGGATCATCAAAGGGCCGGGCAAAATCGGACTTGATCGGGGCAAAGCGGATGATCACGTTCTTTCGCAGCCTGGTCTTCCTGGGCGGTGTTTCCGTGGCCTGATAGGCCAGCGCGCCGATCGAGACATTGGGATAGTCCTTCTCAATGGCTTCTGCCACCGCGTTGAGGAAGCGGAACAGCGTGCCACCATCGGTCCCCTCTTCTCGGTTGACCGCCCGGCACGTTGCACATTGGCAGATCTGGTCGTGGTCGTCGTACTCGACTGGCACAACGAGCTGGCTGTAGGGATTGTACATGCCAGGATGGTTCCTGTAGTTCTCGATCGTCTTGCGAACATTCTCAACGACGATGCGCAACACGTCCGGGTTCGTCAGGCACGGATGCGCCCGATGGGCGCCCGACGGGACTGTTGCCTTGCGCCGCTTTCCATCAACCAATGCGAAGTACTCCGGGTTGCGGTCGAAGTGCTCGTCATGCGGGAGCAGAACCGGCAGCGAATGGTTGCTTCGCCCGATGTATTCGCATCCGCCCAGCATCACCCGCATGGGACACCAGCCCCAGGTGGCGTTGAGCCGGTTTCGCACCGCCCATTCGGGGTTGGAGTAGATGTTCCGATACTCCAGCGGAGGATCGTATTTGCGCGAGGTAACATTGCACTTGAGTGTCGTGCGGTGTGGGACATGATTGACTCCGGGCGCCAGAAACCTCACGCCAAGCTCCACCTCCAGGAAGTCGTACACGCCGTAGAGCGTCGCGCGCGGGATTTTTCCCAGAATGAACAGCTTGGCACCTTCCCGAAGAATGACAAAGCCCTCGTTGGCTTCGGGCTGAAGCTCCGGGGCAATCGCCCGGAGACTCAATCGATTGGTTCTTCCCAGGACGATCTCATGATTCGATGTGACCGCATCATCGCGGCGGATCGGGAACACCGCGTCCGTCATCTCTTTCAGGAAATGCGCTAGTTCCTTTGCCGCGTACTCCTCTGCGGCGCACGCCTGCTTCCCGATGACGATCACATAGGGCGTCTTGGCGTCATTGGCCAGAGGCAATGGATCTCGTGTCTGTCCGCTGAGCCCAACGGACAACGCAGCCAAGCACACCATCGTGATGCAGATACAGTTCCTCGTCGAAATCGGCATTGCATATTCCTTTCGTTGCCATTCCGTGTGGCGACGTCACTGGATTCTCTTCAGTTCGATATCGTCATACCATGCCTTGCCATCGTTGTGGACGTTGTACAAGTACACGGCGTAATGCCGGGAACCACTGCCTGTGGTAAATGTTGTCTCATAGCGCTGCCATTCGTTCGGGGAAGCCTGATCGTCGCCGCCAATCTTGTGCATGCGCACGACCCTGGAACCGATGAATTCGGCTACGGCTATGGAGATGTTCTTGGTGGGCGCCGAGCACTTGATTCTTCCCGCGAGATGGTAGGCTGTGTCGGGTTGCATGGGAATATGCTGGATCA
>JAGLDW010000135.1 GCA_023145395.1 Lentisphaeria bacterium
ACCCCACAAGACTGAGGCGTTACATGCGCTCGGACCTCCGCCTCCAGGGACGCTCGCCTGCGCAGATTGCCGCTGGAGTATGCTCAGAGCTTGAGGTCGTGTTCAATCTGTGTTAGAGTAGACAACGCGCCACTGTCTAGGCAGTGGCCAAATTGTTTTGCGCCGCGGAGGGGTTGGAGCGCCTGTTTCGTAACGGGAGATGTGTGTGTTGGAAAAGGAAAAATGCCGTGGCGACGCCGTGGCTGTCCTGACGCTGCTGGAGCGTGTGGAGTCCATGGGGGATGAGCGCGGCGAGGACGAGACCCTGGTCCAGGCGGCTTGCACCCACTCGCGGGAGAAGTTTCACTACGCGCTTTCGCCCGCGACCGCACGCCATGTTCTTTCCGTTCTCCCCGACGACATTCGCCGGGCATTTCGCGAACGGCCGTTCGTTTTTCTCAAGGCATGCTGGATCTACGACCACGCCCCTGGTTTTCTTGCCTACGACAAATCGGATGAGAGTGCGCGGGAGAGCTTGGTCACGGACATCTGCCGACGCCTTCTCCGTGAGGTCGCTGCGGGGCGGGGCGGGGCAGTCGCCTCCCGGCCAGCAGGCCCGATGTGGCGAGTCCGGCAGACCACCTTCTGGGGGCGTGACGATTTTGACCCGACCCGTCTACTGACGCGTTGTGCGGCCATGAACCTGGAGGGATTGGAAATCGGTGTCGATTTCCATCCCTTCAACCCGGCCCGGCTGCTGCCCGAGGAGTTTTCGCCTGCCATGCGGCGCCAGTTGCGCGATGTGGCCGCCACCTTGAACTTGGCGATCGACATCCATTCCCCCATCATCGGCCCCTACAGTCCCGTTCCCATCCCGGCGGGGGGGAGCCAGAACTTCTATGCGCCTGTGGCCGCGATGGAGTTGCAGCTCGAGACGGTGGACTTGGCGGTGGACTTGGGGGCGGAGGCGCTTGTTTTCCATCTTGTGTCTTCGGGCTGTCAGGAGGATATGGCCCGCCTGGTCCGCCGCGCCGAGGGCAGCGACTTGAGGGTGACCTTCGAAAACTACTGCCAGACCCCCGAACTGCAGAGCAGCGCTTGGTTTCTCGCCCGGCTCGACGAGATTCTCGAGCTTCTGCCACCCGACGTGGCGGCCCGCAACTTCGGTGTGACTCTGGACTCTGGACACATGAACATCGAGGGTGAGGATCCGATTGTCGCGGCGGTGGAGGTCGGCGAATGGTGTCGCTCTCGCGGGGATGTCTATCTGCGGATGCACGCCACGGACAACTACGGGCTTCTGCTGTTCTCCCCGCCCGCGTTCAGCGCGGATGTTCACGGAAGCGTGTCGGGGAGAGGGATCGACAATCCTCTGGTCATTCAGGTGTTGCGGAGCCTCGGAGTCCCTGTGCGCGTCGTAGCGGAGCAGATCAAGCCTCTTACGGAAGCGGATCTCCAGGCGATCCACACGGCGCAGACATGTGATCTGCCGCTCGACTATGAGGGATACGCGGCTCGCGGCGTGGAGCGGCTCGCCAGCATCGAGTTGGGGGCGTTTCTCAAGGTCGAGACGATCCGCTCCAAGCCCCACCAGTTCATCGCCGGCATCGCCGGGGTGCAGGCGCTGCGCGAATACATGGTCTTCCGCACGATCCAGGACAAGAAGCATCTTTCCGTCGATGAAGCGATGCGCATCTCGACCGAGTTCATGCAGATGGGCGAGGTGCTGCGCAACGAGCTGACCACCTACATTGATGATCTGCTCATGCCCGTGCAGGCCGAATCGGGCATTATCGAGAAGAGTCAGCTCGACTTGATCTGCCAGAATATCAATGGCGCCTTGTTCTGGACCATGAGCAGCGATCTGATGAGCCAGATTTTTGCCGATGACGCGACGTATTCCGCCGGGATGGCCGTGTGTCGCCAAGGCGAGTCCGGCGACCGCATGTACTTTGTCAAGACCGGGAGCGCCGGCGTGTTCATCAACGGAGACCGTGTGGCAACGCTCAATGCGGGGGAGATTTTTGGCGAGATCACGCTGTTCTACAACATCTGCCGTTCGGCCACGGTTGTGGCGGAATGCGACGGAACGGTGGTGGGCGCGCTGGATCGCAAGGGCTTGGAGCATCTTCTCAAGGAGAGTGATCACGGTGCTTTCGACATGGTGTTCCGGCTGTACCAGACGCTGCCTGCGCGACTCCGGAATATGAACGACAAGTACAGTGCGGCGATACAGACGCTGGAGATGATGCGCGGAGACTCGCGCAAAGCGATTGCGGATGTGGACGAGATGGCCCGGGCCTCGTTCGACATGGGGCCAGAGATGCTTGTGAGACTCTCTCCCGGGGAGGCCAGACAGATGTACGAGGAGGTCATCGAGTACGACGAGGGGGCGACGATCTTCCGCAAGGGGGATGAGGCGGATGGGCTGTACCTGGTCTTGAAGGGGAGTCTGGCCATCTTCTCCCAGCATGATGCATCGGACAATGGCAGGGAGATTCTGCTGAGCGAACTACAGGAAGGAGAGTTCTTTGGCGAGATTTCCCTCATTGACGGGAAACAGCGCTCGGCGACGGCCAGGACTCTTTCCCCATGTCGGATCGGCTTCATGTCCCGGGACGGTTTTGATCGATTCATCAACTCGGGTACGTCTCTGGCTCTGCGTTTCATGTCGCACGTGTGTCTGCTGCTGTTCCGTCGCATTCTGCGACTGGACGGCGTCTATTCGCGGGTGAAGGCCGAGATCCAGGCTGGTTCGTAACTGGGACGGTTCGTAACTGCCGCCATTTTATTTCTTCATGGCATGGGTCTGAGCGCAGTGAGCGTGCCGTTCCTCCCGGCCACGACTGCGAAGTTCGTTGTGCGTCCCGCCAGTGCGATCACTCCTCCGTCCACGCTGCATGTTGCCAATGTGGTTCCATCTCTTGGTTGCAGCAGATGCACTGTGCCGTCGGAACATCCGGCGAGGATACCCGGTCGTGCACCGTGCAGGGCGGTCATGGCGCGCACTGGCGCCCCTAGATCCCGCCGCCAGAGCACAGTCCCGTCGCCATCGAGACAGAAGACATTGAACGAAAGCGAGGCGACGAGGATCTCCTGTTTTCCGTCGCCGTCCACGTCGAGGCATGCGAGCGCGGTCACCTCGTCTCCGGTGCTGACATTCCAAAGCGGTCTTCCCGTTGCCGTCGCGGCTTGAACCAGCGTGTCGTCGCCGCCGAAAAACACCTCCGGCATCGCGTCTCCGCGAACATCCGCCGCCAGGACGGCGTTGCAGCCCGGGCCTCCCCGCGTACGATAGCGCCAGCGTCTCGACCCGTCCGGATCGACGCAGTGCCAAGAGTAGTAGGCCGTGCCCAGCAGCAGTTCCTGGCGACCGTCTCCGTCGAGGTCGGCAGCGGTCCCCGCTGTGGAGGGGTGGACGCTCTCGTAATGCCAGCGGATTTTCCCGTCCGCGTCGATGACGTGGTAGCGCCAATTGTCCGCGCCGGCCACGAGCACCTGTCCGGCCTCTTTGCCGTCGATGCGGGCTGGAAACAGCACGCGTGCGATCTGACGGGCCTTGTATCGGGGAATCGCGGTCGTCCAGCGTTCGACTCCCGCAGTGGTGAGCGCGACGACGTTGCCCACACTGTCGGTCGCGGCGATGGTTCGACGCTCCGCGTCGTCGGCATCCAAATCCGCGATTGCCAGCACCGCGCTGCCGAGTCCATGCCGCCACTGGATCGCGCCCTGGGCATTCAGGAGAAGAAGGCCACCGGCTTTGGTGCCCGCGATGACATCGTCGCCGCCGTCGCCGTCCACATCGGGTACGACCTGCACAGCGGTGAAGTTCGCCGCCCCGCCCTGCGCGCTCCGCTGCGCCAGTGCTTGGTCTTGGGAGAACAGTTTGAGTTCGGAAAGATAGACGCCCGTTCCTTTGCGGGGAGTCAGGACGAGCCGGACGCAAGTGGCTTTGCAGGTGAGGTTCTCGAACGGATAGGGCACTGGATTCCCCCAGCTCGGATACATCTTGGTGTCTGCCAAATCGACGAGGGGAGGGGCGTCGTCTGGGAGCGGTCCGTCGCTGGCGAAGAGGCGC
>JAGLDW010001350.1 GCA_023145395.1 Lentisphaeria bacterium
GGCCAGGAGAAGTCGAGCACGACCTGGGTCGGGAGCATGAGTTTGTCGATGTTCGCGATTTTCAGCTTCCACTGCCCGGAGCCGCCGGCTGGGAGTTGCACCTCGGTTGGGCCGGACTCGAGCTTGAGCGGCGGAGTCGTTCGGATCACAGTCTTCACCACCACCGGGGTTCGGAGGTAGTTTGCCGCAGACAGCGCGACAGTGTCGGAGCCGGTCGGGCCTGTCTTGACCGCACACCACGCATCGATTGGATCGTCCGGTGGCGATTCGTACAGAGCCAATCCCGCCGAAAGCGTGCTGGACGGGACCGTGAAGCTCAGTTCGCCATTCACAATTTCCGGTTTTTCCGCACGGACACCGCCTTCCCGATCAAACACGTGCAGCGAGATTGGGGCGCCCAAGTCGGCGGGGAGCTTCAGTGTGCATCTTGCTCCGCTGACTTGATGCTCATTGTCGATTGTGACGAGCAGCGCACGTTTACCGGGTTGTGTGCACAGGTTCCAGCGCGCCAGGACGCGTTCGTCGGAGATGCGTAGTCCCACAGTATCCATGAACCGCGCGGGATAGAGCCATCGCTTGATCCGTTTGCGCAGTTGAATGGCCGACTGCGAACTCCGGTGGTTGAGGCGCATGTCGAATCTATCGCCGTTGAGAAAGGCGCGCGTGATCCTCTGAGCGCTTGTCAGGTGCGATCCGTTGGAGAAGCCGCTGATCAGGATGTGTTCGGGGAAGGTGTAGTGATAGACCTCGGGATGCGTGCACAGGCCGGAGAGGAGATGGAGACTCGCGTACTGGCCGAGTGCGTCGCCGGCGCCTTCGATGGCGATGATGAAGTCCGGGTTGTGGGCACGCGCTTGTTCGACGCAGGTTTTCAGCAGCTGGACATTCCCCATCCCCCAGTGCCCGATGTCGTCATGGCCGTGGTCGAGATTGTAGCAGGGCTTTGCGGCGGTGGCGCCGGCCTGGTCGATGTAGACGCCGTCCGTCCCGTAGCGTTTGCAGTACATATCAACGATCCAGAAGCGCAGGTGTTCACGAAATCCCGTCGAAGCAGGACACATGATGTACCAGCCCAAGGTATCCGCATAGTACCCTTGGGCCGTGCCGTCGAGTTGATACAACCGGTTTTTTTCGAACCAGCTGAGGGGGTGGATCAGATCGAGCGCCTCCCTTGGCAGGTCCGACTTTGGGGTTCGTCGAAGTGCGTTGTTGATGGGGCTGTCGCGCGTCCATGTCTGGCAGTTCATGTAGCCAGTGATCCGGCCTCCGCGCCTGTGGAGATCGGCGACCCCGCGTTTGAACCCGTCGGGTCCCCCTAGAGCGGGTGCCGGCCAGTAGAAATTGCCGCAACACTGATCGAGGCCATCGGTCATCTGTCCCCAGTATTGAATGTAGCCGAGTCCCTCCTGTTGGGCGCGTTCCAGGCGTCCCGTCATGCCGTCGAACGGTGTCCGACCGTTGGCGTGGATCCAGCCGTCGCAGGTCTTGATCCAGTCCGGATCATCCGGGTGCCGCATCCAGGAATAGGCCCATTCGCGGTAGCGGTCGGCAGCCCAGTGCCAGTCGCCCCGGTGGACGCCCACAACGAAGTCGCGGGTTTTGGTCTGTCCGGGCTTGATGATTGTATGGGTGCGGAACGACAGGTCCGCTCCATCGGCGCGCGTGCTTGGTTCACACGCCATTTCCGTGCTGGTCAGTTGCCTGTCCTGCATGGCCACGTACAGTCCGGCTCGCTTGTCACACAAGTCTATCCAGGACATGGAGCCACCACCGAGATATGTTGTGGCGTGGCGTTTGTCTTGCGATGGATTCTTGATCCGCTTTCCGCCAGTATGCGGCAGCACACATTCGTCGTCCTCGGGGTTGCCGATGGCAGCTCCTCCGATGAGCGGGAAGTCAACGCGGATGATCTCCTTCCGACTCCGATTCTCGACCTTGCAGGTCCACTTGCAGATGGGTGAGTCGTCCGCGACCATCTCAATAGTGAGTCTGATCTGCTTTGCGAGCGCCGAGTAGCTCAGGATGATGCGCTGGCCTTGCAGGTGACAGCGTTCGAACTCGATATCTTCCGGGGACAGCACGGTCTGTTGCGGCGCCCCCGGCTCGCGCACGACCAAGCCGACGAGTGGCTCCTGCAAGTGCGCAGGGGTGGCGGAGATGCCGAGTGCCTTGTTGAAAATGCCGCACAGCTTGCCGGAACCGCGGGCGACGGCGATCCGGTAGTGATCGTTCTCAAGCACGGTCTCCGCATTCAGGTTGAGACGATAGTGGAGGCGCGCGTGGCGGAGCACTGGTGATTTCCCGTCCGTGGCCGCTTGGATCGTGAACTTGACCTTGAGATGGTCGGTCCCGTCCGCAGCTGTCCGCAGGTCGCCGAGGTTCTCCGGGGAGTCGGCGGACGCCCAGTTTCTCCCATCGTCAAGCGAAATCTCGGCAGTCACGCTTCCACCGTTCAGATCCCGGTCGAGCTGGAGTCTGACAAGACCGGCCACTCCGGACGGCGCCACCATGCCGGTTGTGATTGTTCCGGTGCCGGGCGTGCCGACGGCTGCGGGTGCGCCTCGGAGTCCCAGGGGACTGAAGTCCTCGTCGCAGGTGAACAGGAGCGTGTCCAGCTTTGCTCCTCCGAGCCAGTTGTGCAGGATGAATCTGTGTTTGCCCGTTGCGAGGTCGTATTTGTCGAGTTTGCTCCAGAACCAGCGGCCAAACACGCCCGTCGAGCTGTCTCTGATCCATTTGGGCTTGCTTTCGCCCATGGATTCGAGGTGCGTCCAGCTACCCGCGCGCGGCAGGAAGGCGCGCGCCCATACCTGGTACGTGCCAGACTTGCTCACTGCCAGCGGAAATTCCGCGCGGGTGATAAATGCCACGCATGCACCACCACTGCAACTCAGATCCTCTTCGATCTGCCGACCCTCTTGGAGGGTCAGTTTCTCGGCTTGTTCCGCTTCGAGATGGATCGTTGCCGCAGGATCGACGAGGGATGACCAGAGCCCCGCGCCGTCCTCCGAGATGTAGCATCCGGAGGCCTCTTCAAGGCGCAAGTCAACCCACACCGACTTTGTGGTGGCTGCTTCGTCCTGTGCCATTGTCGGCAGGATGCCGAGCAGAATGGCTGCAAACACAGCCGCGATTTCTTTCCGCATGTGCATTGTCTCCTCCTGGGTCCTCACTATTTCTTGAAGGTCTTGCCGTAGAGTTTTGCCCCGATCGCCCACCGCTCTTTGATCACCCCGAACCACGGATGGGTCCGGTCGAGTTCCTCTAGCAGTCGATTGAGCAAGTATGACTCGTTGACTTTGCCCTGGGGGAAGAGTGCGATGTAGCATTTTCTCCCCAATCGGCTGGATTTCACTGCCGGGCCTGTTGGTGTCTGCGGGCAGAGCTGTTTGCGTGCTGCCGGGCCTATGACGAAGAAGGTCTCAGCCGGTGAGGCAGCCATCTCTTCGGGGGCGATCACGGGGATCTGAAGCTCGGTTTTCCAGAGTGGTGCCAGATGCGTCAATCGTTTGTCGGGGTAGCTCAGGCGGGTTTGATAGTAGACGTTGTAGTAGGCTAGGTGTAGAATCTCCTCCGCATGGGTCGCACGGTCTCTCTCGGCGACGACGACCGCGAAACGCCGGGCCGAGTCGTCGCCGAAGCGTATCTGGGCGAACTCCTCCCGACTGGGCAGGAAAACGAACTCTGGTGCAATGCTTCTCTCGAGCTTGTTCCCGACAAGTTTCATCCGTTTGCCGTCGTTGTCGAGGATGCGAAGTTGAGTGCTGCGTTTCTCCAACGGAACGCAGGAGACGATCTGTGCCGCGCCAGGCTGCGCCACTGTGAT
Source organism: Lentisphaeria bacterium (assembly GCA_023145395.1). Lineage (GTDB taxonomy): Bacteria > Verrucomicrobiota > Lentisphaeria > Oligosphaerales > Lenti-02 > JAGLDW01. Next base: position 3,827 of record JAGLDW010001350.1, read on the forward strand.
CTTTGCCCGCAGCGATGCCTGCCCCGTGGGGAGCGTCCCGATCTTCTCGAGCACCAGCGGATGGCGTTCCGCAAGATGCACCGCAACGGTCGTGGTTTCCTGGGTGATGACGTTCTCCACCGGCGTTCCGTCGAGCGCGGCGTAGACCGCCCCCGGGGCGTCGAACCGGGCTGTGCGGATCGTCGCCTTGCCGGAGTAGCCGCTGCGCTCCGGAGCGGAGAGGACGATGTAGCTTTCCGTCCCCGAGCCAAAGCGTGAAATCCACACTGGCAGATCCTGGGCATAGGGCCGCCCCTGAGTCGATATTCCCTCCACCGTGACGTAGGCTGCGGCGCGCCAGCCGGCTTGCTGCAGCCTCCGCATCAAGGGAACTGCATCCCACACATCCTGGTAGCCTTTGGAATAGAACACGGCCGGGATCGTGCCAAAGCGCAGACTCATCATGAGCAGATAATCGACCAATCCCGTGACCACTTCCCCGCTCTGCTCTTTATCGAGCCGCTCCCAGGCAACCAGGGAGTCTGCGCGGAAGCCCTTCCACCAATAGTATGCCTTCTGCCCGGCCAGCAGGCGGCGCGGGGCGACCAGATCCACCCGGTCGTATGGCGGCATCTCGTGTATCCCGGCGTCGGCGTGGAACATGGGTAGGTAGGTGAAGATTTCGTTTGTGATCGTCGCGGGTCTGCGCCCATCGGGCTTTGGGGGGAAAGCGTGGGTGTAGTCGAGATTGTGGGCGAGCGCCACACCCTCGACGACGTAGACTTGTCCATCGTCATCAAAGGCCTTGCCGTTCTCCTTCGCGAGGAGTGGCCCATAGTATTTGCTGTCACCCAGAGTCACGTCATGGGCGAAGCCGGCGAGGGGGAAGGTGTCCCAGAGCTTTCGCAGATCCTTGCGGATCGCGGCACCATAGGAGGACTTCCCCGGCCAGGCGTAGCGCGCGCTGCCGGCCTCGGCCCAGCCAGTGACCGGCGAGGAGGGTTTGCCCCGCTTGTCGCGCCACTCCGCGTCGGGGTAGTGTTCAGTCAGCAGCGTTGCGTTGCAGAATTGTTGGATGTGGTAGTAGAAAAGTGCGGTCTGCTGGTTTCCCGCGCTGATCCGTTCGTGGTTGTATGCCAGCCAGTCCGCGACTGTACCTGGAGTATCGCCCTTGGCGTGGGCGGACTCGGTCTTGTAGCCGCGTGCCTGGTCCCAAAATTCCTCGCTCGGGAAGAAGTCCCCGGCCTTCTGGTACATGTTGTAGTACCATTCCCAGCCAAGCCGCACCCGGCGGGCCTCTTCGCGCTGTTCTTTGCGAGTGGCGTGTGAGGACCAGTAGTATCCCCCCATGCCGTAGATGCGCTCATCCGCTCCGGCGACCGGGCGGAACCACTGGGGATAGGCTCGGTAGACCGCCTCGACCAGATCGGTGTAGTCGTCGGCGTCCTCACTGGCATAGCGGATGAAAGCGATGCGGTCATGCTGTTGCGGATGAAGCGCGAGGTACGAATCGAAGATCAGTTCGGCGCCACCTTCGATGACACGGCAACTGCGTTCGAAGCGACTGGAGACCGTGTGTGGTGCATAGCCGATTCCCAGCAGGCGCCGGGACTTGATATAGGAAATCGCTGGAAACACATAGCGGCTGGTGGTCGGACTGATGGTCTTTTGCTGGCTGTTATGGACTTCGTAGCCATCCCAGAAATCTCCGCCGAGCGCGGAAATCGTCTCGGTGATGCGTACCCGCAGACGAACCACTTCAGGGCTCCGGTTGGCGATCTCCACTTGCCATTCGGTGAGAGTGCCAAGCTGGCGTGAAGTAATGGTGATGATCAGACCGTTCTTCTCAACTTCCCGACCGAAATCTGCTACGGCGAGGGAAATGGGTTTGCCGTACCCTTGCGGTGTCCAGTGTTGCAGCACGACCGATTCGGTCGCTCTGAGCGTCCCGGCAAGCAGCAGCATAAGCACGAAGAAGGTCTGAAAGGTTCGCCGCCACTGTCCTTGCGGCAGTGGAGCGACGATTGGCTGAAGGTGCGACTGGCGCCTTCCTTCCCCCACTCTTCGCAGCCCGGTGACGGCATCTTGGATTCCTGAAGTTGGGTTTCTCACCGTGCTCCCCCCGGCTTCTCAATCTTGTAGATCTCGAGGTTCTTGAAGACGATCCGGGTGGTGGCGAAGTAGACTCCAGCGCTCACACGGATTTTCACCGGTGGCTCCTGCCCCTTGGTCGCTCCGGTGTAGATGTCCAGCACCTCCACTCGCCAGGAGTCGTCATCCGTGCCGTTCATGTACTCTTTCCGGACGAAGTGGGGCACCAGCGGGTGCCCGACAAAGGTGTGCAGATACTTGCGCTTGTCGTAGAAGACTTGCTTGCCGTCCTTGCCGTAGCCGTAGACCCAGATCAGCCCGCGCCCCTTGAGCAGCCGGGTGGTCACTTTGATGCGATACCAGCAGTTCGGCTCCACTTTGACGTTCTGGTTGATGTAACCCGAGTAATCCGCGCCGAGAGACTCGATCTCGACAGTGGCCGCCGAGGTTCCCTTGTTCTTGTAGCGTACGTTGAAAACTTCCTTCGCCATCAGACTGATCTTCCAGCCATCGGGCGTATCGCCCCCCCTGGCCAAGTCAGGATTGATGAAGAGATTCTCGCTCAGCTTGATCACTGGTTTCTTTGCGGTGTCCGCCGAAAAAAGGATAAGCGGCAGAAGCACGGCGATGAGAAACATTGGTTTCATGGCTCTGTTTTCCTACTGGGATGGGTGACGGTTGCATTTCAGAACGCCAAGCTCTTTGGCGTCCCTAGCCACGCTGTTCATCACAAGTGTAGTTGGCAGTTCAGTTGTCCGTCGCTACCCGTAATGCTCAGCTCCTCGGCGGTGATGATGACTCGGTCCGTCCATTCCGGACCTTTGATTTCCAGGTTTTGCCCAGCCAGCGGCGTCCAGCCCAGGTCCGGGGTTTCGCGCAGGTTGGGAATGAGTGCGAACAGCGCAGTCGTGTTCTTGGCACGCCATTTCGCGATCGCCACTTGATTGAGGAACTCTTTCGAGGACTGCGGGCGAAAGCGTCCCTTTTCGAGTGTGAGTTCGGCAAATGGAGGTGCGACCGTAGTGAGCTGCGCCTTGCCGGGCCGAAGTGCGCGCCAAGCCTTGGCGTCCAGCCCGGGCCAGGTAACATCCCGCTTTCCCAGGCGCGTGCCCGGGCTTTCCGGGGGGCAGATCGAGCGCACCTGCCAGGCGTACTCGTGCGGCTTGTCGGCGACGATGCGGTCGGCGATCAACACATATCGGCCGCGCACGAGCGCGAGCGTTCGGCGAACAATGCAGCCCTGGTACGTCGTGGTCACGGTCGCATGCTGCACGGAGCCATCTGTCTCGACGTTCGACATCGCCCCGGGGGTGTCCT
>JAGLDW010001351.1 GCA_023145395.1 Lentisphaeria bacterium
ACGGGCTGAGCTTTCGGAAGCACGGACCTCGCCGGTATGTGATCAGTGACGGAACGGTCTCTCTCGATCCGCTCGATACGAGAGATGAGCTCCATGTAAGGCCCGCATTCTGGGAACAGGTTCGTGGGAGTAGTGACGGGCATAACGAATGTGCGGATATCGTAGGTTTTCTTGCCGATAGGTGCCTGCCGCAGCCGGCGGGAACGGAGGTGTCACAGTCGGAGAAAGGCACGCTTCTGATACGTTCGACGAGCGAGAGTGTGGCCGCCTGTGACCAGTTCCTGCGTGAGCTCAATCTGTTGGACACGTCCTGCCGTGTCAGGCTGAACGTGCGCCGTCTGCGAATCGAGAACCCCCTGATTGTCAGCGACTTCCGTTGTGGTGGATATCAATACCCGGGAAAGAGAGTGACTCCTGAGGATCTCCTGCTCGATCCCTCTCTAACAGTGTTGTGCGATTCTGCGACGTTGTCGGGTGAGCTTGGGGAATCGCTCGAAGGTGTACTGAAGGGCAGTGCACCAAGGGCGGAGATCTCGGGGACAGTCACTCGCGCTGGGGATCACACAAGGCCTCTCGCGGACATCGTGTTGTGCTACGAGGAGGAGACCGGAGTCCGGGCGGAACACCACGTGCGAATCGGGTCCAACAGGACCACCATCGTCTACCTTCCTCAATCCTCGGCATCCGCTTCCTCGGCAGGACCAAAGCCCAATGTCCTGGCGGTGCGAGCGAAGTTCATCGAGAAACACACGGGGCGTGTTCTGAATGGGCCGGAGATGAGAGAGACGGAGGAGGAACCGCAATCTCGGAAGGGCATGCGTATCAACGTTACTGAGGTCAATCTGTCTGGCACGCCTCTGCCAGAGGCCCTGCGGCAGCTGAGCCAGTCTTGCGGAGGAAACGGTGAGGCCTGCGCCCCGAGCCTCGGGCTCATCCTCCTGCATGACCATGCTGCTGAGGCTGCAGACCGGACATTGAGCCTGAACCTGGCGGATGAGGATCAGTGGGAGCAGCGCCTAAGTCCCGATCCATGGGAAGAGGACGTACCTGACGTACGTCTGCCAAATCCATGGACAGAGGACGTACTTGACGCCCCTCTGTCAAAGGTGCTGGAATCCATCCGTGAGACTGTCAGTCCGCATCTCCGCGCTGAAGACAGCGCGTATCTTTTCTCGGAACGAAGTGTGCCGCATGCACCGCCAATCACCGCCTGTTTCCACTTCCGTAAAGTGCCGCACAAGGACCCCCGGACTGAACTTGGGACAGTCTTTCGGCATCTGGGAATACCATTCCCTGACGAGCCAGATCTCTGGTATGACCCTCCCAGCGAACGGCTGGTTGTGAGAGGGAATCAGGATGACCTTGAGCGGGTGCGCCGCTACTTCGACCACCGGGTGGCGGAGCCCGATCAGTTGCTCATCGAGTCGATGCTGCTCGACATCGACAACCCGCAGTTCTTTGACGGGCTTCGTCGTTGCGCGAGTCTCTTCACCGCTAGGATCCTGAATTACCCGGAGAGATGCAAAGGAGTGCGGCTCCGGCGGCATTCACAAGTACTCGCAAACGTAGGTGCGACCTCACTGGTGCGAAGTCCGGGTGGTGTCGAAGACTCATCGGCGTTGTCGTTTGAGATGACGCCCATCAGCAGCAAGAGCAGCTATGAGTTCGATTTGTCCTGTCTCTGGGAGAGTGGAGCGCAGCAAGGCCAGTCGACCTTCAGGATCTGGGACGGCCAGACAATGGCGATCCGGCTTGACCCGTCGCCTGGAGGGAGTGGACAGCGTGTGCTTGCCTTCCGTGTCTCCTTGCTCGACTCCGTTGGGATGTATTGTCGGCCGCATATCACTGGGGAAGAGGATGAGGCAGATCTGCGATGGCCCGACATTCCCGCAGCCCAAGTGGGCAAGGCCGACGAACTCCTGGGCGAGACGGTCCTGGAGCACTTCACGCTGCTGGACGTGCCCATTGAGCAGGCTGTCGAGGTTCTGAGGACGCAGATCTCCGAGGCCTGCCCGGCAGGTGCTCGGCCGGGCATCTATCTGCAAATCGTGTCCAACATCCCGGACATTCCCCCGGACAGTCTTGACCCTTCGGATCCGTTTGCCAGTCCTCCGGAACCATCGCCACCGAAT
>JAGLDW010001352.1 GCA_023145395.1 Lentisphaeria bacterium
CAGGATGGTGCTGAAAGTGCAAACTCCCACTCCGGATTGGTTGAGGCTCTTCATACGCCGCTGCACTATTTGCCCGGTATCGTGGCGCTGGTCAATCGCTGGACCAGGAGTTTGTTGAACTCGCCCAGTTCCTTCCAATCCACGGCGACATGCATGCGTTTGCCCGTGTCATCCACGACTGTGCAGCCATCGTCCGTGACGCGGATGGGAAGATCTTCCATGACCAGCAGTTCCTCGGAGAACGCCAGATAGATGGCGACCAGATCGAAGAGCGTCGAGCTTTTGGTCTTCAACGTCTTGTCTGCTGCGGATGTAGTCTGTCCGCTGTGCTGTAGCCAGGCGCGATAGTTCTCCATGAGCGCTTGGATGACCGGGTCCTGACAATGGCGCACAGCTTGGTAGTCCTCGCCGTCGAGCACCACGATGCCACAGGTGTCCAGTGGGGTGATGGTCACATCCCAGTCGGCCGAAAGCGCGGCCTGGCAATCGGGGGTGAAATTGGCGACGTTGCACTCCCGCCCGGGAGGATTTCCTCGATAGCCCTTGTAGACCGCCCCATGCATGCCGACGAAACGGGCGTTCTCGACGATGCGGGGTTCGCGCCGAAGCGCTTCGCCAATGTTCGGCACCGGTCCGATGCAAATAAGCGTCACGGGGTCCGGGGACGTCATGATCGTGTCAATGATGGCGCCGACACCATCCTTGTGAACCGTGCCGGGGTAGTTGGCCAGTTCGTAGCCTTCGACCCAGGTGGCCTGGCGCAGGTGGCAATAGTTTTCATGCTCGATCCCCACACCCACGGGCACGTCGGTGCGACCGGCTGTCTCGAGCATCTTGGCGATGATCCTGGCGCGATACGGAGTGTTGCCCGCGTCCGACACCACCAACTTCACGTCCAGTTCAGGCGATTTGAGGATCATCGCCAGCGCCCAGGTGTCGTCAATGTCCCCGCCTATATCCGTGTCAAGAATCACCGGAATGCGCTTCATCATCTCTCCTGGTTTGCTCATCTGGCGAGGCTGTTGTCGAGTCATCCGAGTCCAATTTCTGTGGTCCAGCACGTTCTTGTCCCAGTAACGCCCACGACACGGAACCCAGAATCAACCGACTGCTTCTGTCGCATCATTCGCGCAGGCGAGCTATTTTACATCGCGTTCTGCTCCACACAAACCACCACACAAGGATAACAGCAAGATGATCACACGATGGACCCCGGACTCGAATCGGCATCGCGCAACGCTACTGCTTCTGCTACTCTTCGTGGGTGTCGGCGTGGGCCGACAGATCCGTGCGCAGGGAGCCGGGGAAAACCGCATGGTCAAGCCGCCCAGCGATGCGGCGCTGGCTCGGAGCCTGGCACCGAATCCCGGATTCGAGGAGCCGGATCTAGCTGGCTATATCGTGCAGGGAAATGCCTCGGCCAAACTGGATGGAACCCGAGCGTTCCAAGGCCGTTCCAGCGTCCGGCACGATGCCGTCGAGGGGCATGGCTGGAACTGCGTCCAGATGGCCGAGGACACAACCATTCCGGTGGAGCCGGACAAGCTGTATCATCTGTCCGTCTGGAGCCGCAACACGGTGGTTGGCGATCATGTGAAGTTCGGCCTTCGCCAAATCGATGCCAAGGGCAAGAGCATTTCCTACACCTGGGGAGGAGTTCGCCCCGGGCACGACACGTGGCGGCGGTATGAATTCACCGTGCGTTTGGCGCCGGAAGCTGTGTCCGTTCAGGTCTACTTTCACATCTCGTCCTTGGCCAAGACAGGCTCGGCTTGGTGGGATGCGGTGATGTTGAGTGCGATCGAGGATCCCTTTGGAAAAGAGGGCAAGCTCGCCGTGCAGATCCGGCTCGCCCCCATTGACCCCACGGTCATCGTGCTCAGGGATGGTCGGCATGAACCCGATCGCCTGACCGTGGCCGTTGATCTGAGCAGAGG
>JAGLDW010001353.1 GCA_023145395.1 Lentisphaeria bacterium
GTCCCAGTGGAGTCGCTTCCCCTCGGACGTCATCGCTTGTCCCTGCGCGTGCGCAATGCCGATGGTTCGACAGAGTTCCGCACCGAGCGCTCCATCGCCGTGGTGCGGCCCCTGGATGTGCAGCCTGCGGAACCCATCCGGACGTCGCGCGCCACTCCGAAGGGCCTCCTGGTCAACGACAAACCCTTTCTCAGTGTGATGTACTATCACAACCCCATTGGCAATCTGGAGGTCATGGCGGACCTGCGCCGCGACTACGGCGCCACCACGGCCCAGGTGTGGGGAGGCAACAGCATCGACGCGCTTGTTGGGCACGTGGATGCGCTATACCGGATCGGCATCTACTCGTGGGCCGTGCTGTTCCATCCCGCCATGTGCGATCTGAAGGCCAAGAAATGGAAGACGGACCAACTCGTGGAAACGGTCGAGCGGCTCAAGAATCATCCGGGCTTGATCGGGTGGGATCTCATCGACGAGCCCGACGGGCACAGGATGCCGCCCGAAGAGGTCAGGCGAGCTGCGGACCTTGTTCGCCAGCATGACCCGAATCACGTGATCTGGGTCAATCTATGCTTTATCGACAAGTTCGAGGAGTATGCGGGGCCCTCGGATCTGGCTTCCTACGACACCTACCCGGTTTGCCGAGGCCTGGGCTTGGATGTGATTCAACGCTACAATCGCGCGATTCTGAAATCGACGGGGGGAGAGAAACCGCTTGTGTCGGTGATCGAGACATGGGCGGGGGTCGGCATGTCCCACATCACTGCGGCGCAATTGCGGGCCATGACCTATCTGAACATCTGCGACGGCATGACCATCTTCAAATTCTACTCGTGGCGGGATCCTCTCGGCACGAACCTGGCCAACACCCCAGCTCTGCGCAACGAAGCGCGTCTGCTGGCCCATGAACTCTATGGCCTGCGTCCATTTTTGTTCAGTGATCGCATTGTCGAGACCCAAATCGCGGAGCCAGACGACGAACATTGCCTGAGTCTGGCCAAAGTGGTCGGCAAGCAGATTGTGCTGGTCATCGTCAACCCGACCTCCGAGCCCCGCGCCAGCTGCCGCGTCACAGTGCCGGGCAAGCAGATCCTGAGTGCCGTTGACCGTTTCGATCCGATGTTCCGCCCGCGCGTCGTCGGCAAAGGGCTCGTGGTGCCGCTTTCCCCCTATGGTGTCGCCATCCTCGAACTGGACGTGAAATGACAACCGCACGATGGGGAATGCCAATGAGCTTGTGGAAGACAAGGACACTGTGTGTGATCGGGGCCGCCGCGCTGCTGAGCGACGCCGCAGCCCAAGTCGCGATGAGGTCGTGGGAAACCGAGTATCGCGGAGACGCCGCCACGGGAGAGCACGTCCTCGCGCTCTGGCAGTTCCACAAGGACGATCCAGCCAGGGACAGCTCGTCCCATGGCCATACACTGCGCCTGCGCGGCCGCTCGCGCATTGTGGACGGCGGCAGATTCGGCTCGTGTCTGGAATGCTTTGCATCGGGTCTGAAAAATGATGTGGAAGAGGGCGCTGCAACCGCGGAGAAGCCTGAGGGGCTGACGCCGACGGGCGCCTTCACCATGGAGATGTGGATCAAGCCGAAGCCCGAGTTCGCTCAGTGCAAGAGAGCGCAGCTCGTCGATAAGATGTACATCGCCTACAAGCACAAGTACGCCGAATGCCGCCGCGACTACAGGCTGCGGCTGTGGAACGGCAAGGATGGACGGACGACGATCGTGGCTCTTCTCGGGTTCGACGACTCGGTCATGTCCTACAGCTCCTCACCGGTGGAGTTGAAATCGGGTCGCTGGTATCACCTCGCGTTCACCTACGATGGCGCTGGCACGGGGTGTCTCTACCTGGATGGAACATCCGTGGCGCGGAAGACCTACGAGAACCAACACGCTTTGGCGGCGGGCACTCGGGCACTCGTCGTCGGCGATCGCTGGGGCAGCACCCACAGAGGATTTTCCGGATTCATCGACCAGTTCCGCATCACCAATCGCGTGGAACGCTTCGCATCCGGCGAGGTCAACGTGAACATGTCGAGTGTCCGTTCCGTGTTCGAGCGGATGGAGAAGAACCGCGCGATGGCCGTCGAGGTTCACAACGACACGGGCGCCGCCCTTGCGGGGGTGACAGTCGTCGCCACGTTTGCCGGGCAACAGCGCGCATTCCCGGTCGGCAACCTGTCTGACAATGCCCGCCGCGAGGTCCAAGTGCCGCTCGACACCACCGTGCGCGCCGGGACATACGACCTTGATGTCTCCGTCGTCGTGGATGGAGACTCGCGGGCGGTGTTGCGAACTCCGATCACGATTGCCTCGCGTGCTCTGCCCGAGCGCATGCCTGTGGTGCTGTGGGGGGAAGCGCACGACGTGAAGCTGCTGGCCGCGCTGGGATTCACCCACCATCACGTTCGCCTGGCCGACTACGCCCGTGTCTGGGAAGCTGGGAAACCCACGCAATCGGTCGATGATGGGAAGCGCGCCGAACTTCTTCGCGCACTCGACGACTTGCTGCGTCACGGATTGAGTGGAAAGGTGTATGCCTATCCCGGTCGCTGGCTTGGCGCCTACACACCCAAAAAGCTCAAGTTGCGCGAACGCTTCAAGCGCGTTAGTCGTTCCGGAGAGCTCACCGGCCTCGTCGATGGGAATCTTCCAGAGGTCCAGCAGTTCTGCTACAACCTCGGTGCATCCATCGCGCAGACCTTTGGCGACCATCCGGCCTTGCGTGCCGCGCTGATCGACTCGGAAGTGCGCGACTCCACCCGCGTGTCGTTCCGCGAGGAGAGCCGCAAGGCCTTTCGAGACTTTGCGGGGATCGACATTCCCCCCGAGATCCTTGGCACCAAGGCGGACAAACGCGGCTTGGACTACCGGAAACTACCCGGCTTTCCCGCCAATCGGATCCTGCCCGACGACGATCCTCTACTGGTCTTCTATCGCTGGTTCTGGGGCAACGGCGATGCTTGGGGAACGCTGCACACGAAGGTGCACAACGGGCTCAAGTCCACTGGCCGGGACGATCTTTGGACGTTCTATGATCCGGCCGTCCGCGTGCCGAGCATCTGGGGCAGCGGCGGCGGTGTGGATGTTCTGGGGCAATGGACCTACAGCTACCCGGATCCCATCAAGATCGGCCAGGCCACGGACGAGTTGCTCGCCATGGCCGACGGCGGGTCCGTCCAGCAGGCCATCAAGGGGACGCAGATCATCTGGTATCGCAAGTGGACCACCAAGAGCCTGGAGGACGAGGCGAAGATCGCACCATGGGAGAGAGACCACCAGTCTGGCGCATCGTACATCACCATCGCCCCGGATCACCTGCGCGAGGCGTTCTGGTGCAAGATCGCACGACCGATCAAGGGGATCTCCTATCATGGCTGGTCGTCCCTCGTGAAGGTGGGAGACAACAGCAAGGCGTATCGGTTCACCCACCCCGGTGCACAGCGAGTGTTGGCTGAACTAGTGCGTGATGTGGTGCAGCCGCTGGGGCCGGTATTGCGGGCGGTCCCCGACCGGCCCGCAGACGTGGCCTTGCTCGAGAGCTTCACCTCGCAGATGTTTGCCGGGCGCGGTTGCTGGGGCTGGTCGAATGGCCGGGAGGCGCAGATGCACATGATCCTGCAGTACGCGCAGCTTCAGCCGCGTGTCGTCTACGAGCAAACCATTGAGCGCGATGGGCTGGATCAGTACAAAGTGCTCGTCATGCCCTGCTGCGACGTGTTGCCGCGCAGTCTGTACGAGAAGATTGCCGACTGGCAGCGTCGTGGAGGCATCCTTGTCGCCGACCAGGATCTCGCCCCGGCCCTGACTCCGGACATTGTCATTCCCCTCATGGATCGAAGCGCGAGAGCTGACGAGGGCAAGGCGCAACTGCTCGATGCGGCACAGCGCCTGCGCCGGGAACTCGATCCGTCCTATCAGCGCTACGGCGAGTCGAGCGTGCCGGATGTGATCGTGCGATCCCGGAGGTGGGACGGCACCGACTACGTTTTCGCGATCAACGACAAACGCACTTTCGGAGAGTACGTGGGGCATCATGGCCTGGTCATGGAAAAGGGACTTCCCCAGTCCGCGACGATCACGATTCGCCGTCCGGGAGGCCATGTGTATGACCTCGTTGCACATCAGTCTGTGAAAACGGTCGCGATCCCGGACGGATTGACAATCAATGCCTCGTTCGGCGCTGGCGGTGGTCGGTTGTTCATGATCACGGCGAGACCTGTTGACGCTGTGCGGATTGAGACGCCGGCATCGGCTGAGCGTGGCAAGCAGTTGGTCGTCGATGTATCGGTCGTGGACGATGCAGGCGAACCGATCGACGCGGTCGTGCCTGTGCGTGTCGAATTGCTGGACCCGCAGAACCGCCCAGCCGAGTTTAGCGGCTTCCATGCGGCTGTGGGGGGCAAGATGACTGTCCGGTTTGATGTGGCCCGCAACGACCTGCGGGGAAAGTGGACTGTTGTCGCCAGCGAGCTGGCCTCCGGGAAGACCCTTCGTAGGAATGTGATCGTCCGATGAGGATGCCGTGTTCGTCCACATGGGTGATGGATAGTAGGGGAAAATGACTATGTGGGACCGTGTTTTGCTGATCGGCGCTGTTTTTCTGACGACATTTTCGACTGTTGTCTGGTCTGCCGACAACCTGGCGCGTCAAGCCAGGATTTCGGTGGACAGCACGTATGACAGCTATCTGACGACCCCGCTCAACGATGGCGTCCAGATCGTTGCATCGAGTGATTTCCGAAAAGCGGGTTGGGCTTCGGCAGAGAGCGATTCTCCACACTGGGCGCGGATGGATTGGAATCAACCGGTGACGATTGCCTCGGTCGTTGTCTACTGGACTCTTGACGGAGGCCAGTTTCAATCAGCGGCGACCGTTCAGGTCCAGGCCCTTATCGACAAGGTGTGGAAGACGGTTGCGGAGTCCGCACCGAAACGCAGTTCCTGTTTCAGCGTGATGAAGTTCGCGCCGGTTGCGACAGCGGGGATCAGGGTCTTGCAGCCTTCGCGGCGGGGTCCGGTCGATCGCAGTGATTTGATGTGGGTTGCGGAGGTGGAAGCCTACGGAGCGCGGAAGGACACGGGAACTCGCGGGAATCCCTCTGCCTCGGCCAAGCTGGCGCTGGGCGGGCACATCGTGCG
>JAGLDW010001354.1 GCA_023145395.1 Lentisphaeria bacterium
TAAACCGATCTATAAACTGTAATTGAGAATTTTCCATGGTATGACGCCACCGACAAAAGTCTTCAGACAAGATTTGGACGATTTGTCAGGCGGCGAAGAGTCTTGGAGACCCGGCGGACCATCCCGAGCGGAACCGATTACGCGGCCCTCGGTCGACCCCCACCGATCCAAAGGCGACGAAGAGCGGAAGGAAAGGGCCCGTTGAAGCGATTATTCCCGCTTGGATTTCCCTTTTTGCCTTACGGGCGATGGCCGCGGCCGCTCGGAAGATGTTCCATCCGGTTGCTTTCAGCAGCACCACGTTGAACACGCTCTTCTTCCCGCGCACTCGCAACTTTCCGAGTTCCATTCTTTTCTTCAGTCCGCTGTTGGTTCCTTCGATGCCCGCCCGGAGGCGATAGCGCTCCGCCCATTCTTCAGTTTTTTCTACGGCTCGTCTCTGGGCGAGTCGCTTCTGCTTGTCCGTCATCTGGAATCGGGCGTTCTTCGGCGCGGGACCGCGCACGGGCGCAACCAAATCAATATCTTTGCCCTCGCAGAGTTGCTCGTTATCATCGCTTCCGTAGAGGGTGTCAGCGAGGATCTCCTCGGGTTTGAGGTCGGTTTGTTCAAGCTTTTCGACCACGAGCGGGAGCGCATCACCGTCTTCGTCGGCGGCCGTTTGGGGAATGGCGCAGGTAATCAGCTGTACGGGGTTGTCCGGATGGCACGTCTCGGAAAGCTGAACCTGATAGCCCTTGCCCTTGTGTCCGTCGTAGGTGGCATCGGGATCGGAGGGGTTCTGCATCGTGCGCCCGCCCGTCTTCTTGCGGAGGGTCACTTTCCCTCCGACGACTTTGCACTGCTCACCGAACACTCGGACCAGGGCCTTGTAGCTGCTCATGCCTGCGATCTGCGCGTGTCCGACGAACCGATCGATGAGCATCAGCAGGTCTTCGGCCACCCGTTGGCGAAGCTGCGCTCGCGCGTCTCCCTTCGGTGGCAACTGGCTGAACAGCCGCTTGTCCGAGGCCATGCAGCGCTCCCGGACTTCCGGATCCAACGCATAATATTCGCCGTTCTGGTGCCGCTTGACCTGGACCAGGAAACGGCGGATGCACACGGTCATCAACTGCGTTCGACTCAGCATGGCCATGTCGCTGAAGAGGTGCGTCGAGTCCAGCCGCTGCTTGTCCACCTCGATTTGCAGCTCTTCAACCAAAGTTCTCGTCACCCGCTCGAATACGCCCTGCGCCAGTTCCTGTTCGCGAAACAGCCGCTGATAGCGCTCCACCGTCCGAGACGAAACCTCCACCCCGTAGTGGCCGATGTTTAGTGCGTACTGGATCGACTGGTCGAAGGTGTAGGCTTCCGCCGCTTGCTGAGGTGTCCAGACGCGCATCTCGGCGATCACAATCAGGCCAGCCATGGAATAGAGTTCCTTTGTGTTCCGTCCCACATCATCGGAAAACCCTTTTGCCAGTTCTTCCGCTGGCATCGCACAAAGCAGGCTGCGGC